>DAOWGJ010000322.1 GCA_030637505.1 Holophagae bacterium | reverse complement strand
GCTACGATTGAACGTATGTATGAAAATTTGGTTATGAGGCGGGATAGACTGTAAATTCAGAACTTTAGAAGAGGGCTGGAAGGATAAGGCTGGGGATAAATATGGGTTTGCCCTGAACCCCATTCAGGTGCGCTACCAGGCTGCGCTACGTCCCGACCCTAATCGATTTTCAGTTCCGCGACCACCTCTGCGAGTTCCTGGCGGACATCACGCAATGTGGCGAGGAGTGGTTGTACGTTTTCCACCGGTGGTTTGTCAACCTTTCGCTCCTCAATTTCCTCTGCGGCCGGTTCGGACGAGGCAGTTTTCCTGGTCTTGGTCTTCTTCTTCGGCGCGGTGCGCTTGTCGTGGTCCTTGGCCTCTGCCGGTGGCACTGCAACCGCCTTGGAACCCCCTCCTGCGTTTTCGAGGCGTTTTCGGGCCCCTGCGATCGTCAGGCCTTCGTCAAAGAGCAAATGCTTGATCTCGAGGATCAACTCGACCTGATCTCTCCGAAAGAGACGTTGTCCGGTTCCACTCTTTTCGGCCTCCAACTGGGGAAACTCCTGCCCCCAGAAGCGCAGCATGTATGGCTGCACATTGGCCAGTTTGCAGACCTCGTTGAGTTTGAAGGACTCCTGCCCCTCAGGCAGGACCGTTTGTTCCGTCATTCTCATCCTCCGTGACGGGCAACAATGTCAGCCGCAATTGCAGCGTCACCCTACGGTTTCCAACCCAGTTTCCCGGAACCGGGACCTCGATGTCCAATGCCCGGACCTGACCTGACTCGATGATCGCCCCCGTCCCGGTGAGCTTGAGAGCCAGGCTGTTGTCTTCTACCGAAACCGAAACCGGCGCCTGTTGATCTGCATCCACGACTTCGACAACGGCGCTGATGGGCGGCTGGGCAACCGTTTGTTCCCACTCATCAACGGAGAACGGATCGCCGTCGTCAAACACCACAGGCACCATAGTTGACGGGCGCTCGGCCGGCTCTCTGAAATCCCCCTCGAAATCCTCGGCGGCCACTGGGCGTTCGAGCATCTCATCGACCTCCCCGGGAAAAACGCTCTCCCCTTCTCCACCGGCGTCCTCGTATGTCGGGAAGGGTTCTTGGTCGGTTTCAAGAGTCTGGTCCGATTTCATGTCGAAAACATCTTCTTCCGGGGCCTGTTCTTCCGGACCAATCTCATCCGGCGCTGTCTCCACCGAGATTTCTTCCGGTTGATCGCCCGCCTCGGGCACATCCACCTCAGGCTCGACCGGCTCGTCGAAAGCCTTGCCATCCATCTCCATGGGACTGAGGACAGAGGCCAGGAGATCGTCAACTTCGTCCGTCGGCAAAGGACGGGAGCCGACATCCTCGGCCTGATCGGTCGGGAGCCCCCACTCCACTCCTGCGGAACCGTCCGTTTCGGCGCTCTCTACGCCATCGTCACCGGCCACACCGTCCCACTCGACAACCGTCTCTTCGGGGTGGGCCTCGCCATTGCTCGGAACCGATTCCCGAAGCTCTTCGACGTCGGCAGTGTCGTATTGAGCCACACTGACATTCTCGTCAATGGCTCCGAACGGCTTTCCAGGACCCGACGGCAAATGATCTGCCGGTTCGAAACCCTCCGCATCCGACTCCGGCGCGTCCACAGGCGGCACCAAGAGTCCGGTCTGGGTATCGATCTCCTCGAAGGGAGCCGGTTCTTGTTGACTCTCGAACGCCACCGTCCCGGGCGCCTCCAAAGGACTCAAATCTTCGCTCGTGTGGGCGCTCGGAATTGTGGGAACCTCAGCGGCAGACAGTGGTCGAATACTGGGTGGCCGTTGTGGGCTGTCCCCTACAGGAACGGGCAGAGGCCCGTCCGCACCTGCCCGTTTTATCCCTGGAGATTGGGCGCCCAGGCCTCGAGCTTCATACCGGTTTTTCAGGCTCCTCATTACCAAACGAACGATGCCCTCGAGGGTTTCTTGGACACCTATGCCCTCGACCGCCACCGCGTCGAAGATGGGGGCGTCGAACCGGTTGAGCGCCGCATCCATCTCTTCCATGGCCATCAGTTCTCCAAGGTCTCTCTTGTTGAACTGAAGCACGTGTGGGAATTCGTCCAGATTGATACCCTGCAATCCAAGGTTCTCATCGAGGTTTTTCAGGCTATCAGTGTTGGACGTCTGCATGGCCCTTTGAGAATCAGCGACGAAAACAACACCGTCGGCCCCGCGCAACACCAGCTGCCGGGTAGAGTTGTAGTGGACCTGGCCCGGCACCGTATAGAGTTGCAGCGTGACGTCCATGCCGCGGATCTTGCCGATATCCAGAGGCAGGAGATCAAAGAAGATCGTTCGATCGCCTTCAGTGGCCAGAGACACCATTTTCCCCTTGTCTCCACCCTCGAAATTATCGTGAATCCACTGGAGATTGGTGGTCTTCCCACACAGACCCGGCCCGTAGAACACGATCTTCGCGTTCAGTTTTCTGAGTGCGTAATTAAAGAAAACCATAGTGTGCCCTCAGTTTTTCCGTCCCTTGATCATAACCCGGATAGGAACCCCGTCCAAACCGAGATTTTCCCGAAGGATGTTCTCCAGGTACCGAAGATAAGAGAAATGCGGCTTTCCCGGCAAATTCGTGAACAGCATGAACTTCGGTGGGGCGTGTTGAATCTGGGTCGCGTAGTAGAACTTCGGTTCTTTTCGCCCCTGCATTGATGGAGGGCGCTGCTCCCAGGCAGCCTTCAGCATCCGATTCAGGTCCGGCGTCGAGATTCTCTGTCCCCGTGCTGTATGAAGGGCCGCCATGACGGGGAAGAGCTTGTGTACCCCCTTGCCGGTCAGAGCCGAGAGGAAGACAACCGGGGCATGCCGCATGAACTTCATGTTGCGGGCGATCTGATCTTCGATTCGAGCCCGAACAACCTCTCGATTTTCGATCAAGTCCCACTTGTTGACGACGACGATGAGGCCCCGCCCCGCCTCCCATGCGTATCCTGCGACGTGAGCGTCCTGATTGGTGATGCCTTCCACGGCATCGACAACCAGGAGGCACACGTGAGCCCGCTCCAGATGCTTCCGAGCCATGACGACCGACAGGACCTCAGGGCCTTTGTCAGTCTTGCCCTTCCTCCTGATCCCTGCCGTGTCCACAAGCCGGAAGAAGACATCATCCCGCTCGAGGACTGCGTCCACCGCATCTCTGGTCGTACCCGGCACTGCACTGACCAGGACCCTCTCGTCACCGACCAGTTGGTTGAGCAGGGATGATTTCCCGACGTTGGGTCTCCCGATGATGGCGATCCGCGCCTCGCGAGGATCCTCATCCTGATCTCCCTCGTCACTTTCGGCTTCGCCTCCAAGGTGGGGCTCCAGAGCATCCCACAATTCGGCCAACCCCAGCCCGTGTTCGGCAGAGATAACGGCCGAACCGCCGAACCCCAACGAGAAGAACTCGTACGCCTGCTCTTCGACGCCCGATCGATCACTCTTGTTGACCGCGATGACAACAGGCACATCGACGGTTCGGAGCCATCGAGAGATCTCCTGATCCTCGGGCATAAGGCCGGTCTGACCGTCCACCAAAAACACAACGGCGTCCGCCTCACGGGCGGCGAGATCTGCCTGGGTACGAATGAGGGGCACAAAGACATCCGTATCTTCGAATAACAGTCCACCGGTGTCGATGACGATCGCTGTCCCGCCCCGCCAGGGCGCTTCGCCGATGATCCGGTCCCGGGTCACTCCCGGAAGATCGTGGACCAGTGCCCGCCGGCTCCGGGTCAGTCTGTTGAACAGGGTCGATTTGCCGACGTTGGGCCGTCCGACGATGACGATGACCGGCTGACGCTTCATTGGGCCTCCGGACCTTCGGGCTGCCCCTGGTCCACCTTCCAGCGGGAACGGGGTTCCTGGCCGATGACCCTCCGACCCGTGACCATCCACCGGCCGTCGATCAGGCGAAGTTGGATGATGGAGTCCTGGATCGATGTCGGGTTGCGGCCCTTTTCCCGCCCATTGAACGCGTCGAATTGAGTGACGTCCCAGACCTCGGTGGTCGCCACGGTGGCGTTGATCTCTCGGAAAACGTCGATGCGTGTGAAATCGACGGAAAGCAGTCGAGCCTCAATCCGATCTCCAGTCCCGGCAAGACCTCGGAGCATCTTGCGGACCCCTTGAACCTCGGAACCCATGGCCAGGTCCTCGATCGGCTCAATGCTGAGGTTGGAGTATGCCTCCGTCAAGGCTTGCAGATACGTCGACACAGCCTGTTCGACCGCAATGCGTTCCCGGATCCCGGGCGTCGTATCTTCGCAACCCGAACTGACCAGGATGCCGAGTCCCAGCGTGACGACCAACACAGTTCGAACCGCAACCATTACCAACCTCCCGGCGGCGCCGCTGGGGCGCATATCTCACCAGCTTCCTGCCAAGTTGAAGAATAGCAGCTTGGAGCAATTGATGTTTTGGTCGATTGCTGTAGTTCGGAGGGGTAGAATCGGAGGATCGAGTTCTGGGAGGCCGAATGAGCAGTCCGAAAATCGTTGTCGTGGGGGGCGTGGCGGCCGGCATGAGCGCCGCATCGCAAGCGAAACGCAGGCGACCCGAGGCCGATGTCGTCGTCTTCGAACGCGGAGACCGCATCTCCTACGGGGCCTGCGGTATGCCATACAACATTGAGGATCCCTCGCGGGACATCGAGGATCTGGTGGTGCTGACTCCAGACCAGGCCCTCAAACGCGGCATCGACCTCCGGCTTCGCCACGATGTCGTGGCGTTAGACACCGGGCGGCGGGTCGTCACCGTCCGGGATCTGGACGCGGAGACCGAGCGGGAGGAGCCATATGACGCCCTGGTCATCGCAACGGGCGCCCATGCAATCCACCTGCCCTTGCCTGGTTTCGATCTCCCCGGCATCTGTGAGTTGAGAGATTTGAACGACGGCCGCCACATCAAAGGCCTGATCGCAGAGCACACACCGTCGAAAGCGGTCATCGTCGGCGCCGGATACATCGGCATGGAGATGGCACACGTCCTGACTGAGCTCGGCCTCAAGATTACCGTCCTGGAGCGCCTGCCTCAGGTCATCCCCGGATGGGACCCGTCAACCGTCACACGATTGATGGAAACGCTTGAAGAACACGGCGTCACGGTCCACACCTCGGCCACCGTCACCGGAGCCCAGGCCGGCCCCGACGGCAGGGTGACAACCGTTTCAACCCAGAACGCCACCTTCGAAGCGGACCTCGTCATCTCCGCGGTCGGTGTCAGACCCCAGGTGGGTCTGGCATCCGGCGCTGGACTGCGCCTGGGAGACAGCGGCGCAATCTGGGTCGACCAGAACCAGCAGACCTCTGACGAACACGTGTGGGCCGCGGGCGACTGCTGCGAGGCGTATCACAGAGTTCTCAGGCGCAATGCCTGGATCCCCTTGGGAACAACCGCCAACAAACAGGGGCGAATCGCCGGCGCCAACGTATTGGGGAGTCAACTGCTGTTCGGCGGCATCGTCGGCACTGCCGGCTTCCAGGTCTTCGACCTCGAGGTGGCCCGTTCCGGGCTCGGAGAGGCCGAGGCACGAGACGAGGGGTTCGACCCGGCGTCGGTGACCATCAGACAGAGATCGAGGGCGCACGGCTATCCCGACGGAGTGCCCGTCCAAGTAACTCTGATAGCGGATCGACCGACGGGTATCGTGCTTGGGGGTGAGATCGTCGGACGGGAAGGCGCCGCCCTTCGTTCCAACATCCTCGCTACAGCCCTCGCCAGTCACCTGACCGTATCCGACGTCCAAAACCTCGATCTGGTCTACGCCCCGCCATTCGCCTCGGTGTGGGACCCGGTCCTGGTCGCCGCAAACCAGTTGATCAAGAAGGTTGGGAGGACGGCATGAGTTCCACAAGGAATCTGACCTGCCCCCACTGCGGGTCCGCCCTGACCATCGACGTCGAAGCCGGAGTCGTCGTCCACCACGAGGCACCGGTGGAAGTGAAGGAAAAGATTGATTTAGACCAACGAATCGACCAACTCAAGTCCAACCAGCAGCGCGCCGCCGACAAAATGGACGAGGCTCTTCGGAAAGAAAATGACCGCAGTCGCCTGATGGAGGACCGTTTTGCAGAACTGATGAAAGGCGCAGTGGAGAAGGACGACGGCTCCCGTCCGTTGAGAGATATAGACCTGGACTGACTGTGGGCCCTCGACCATTTCGAAAGGCGAGGAGAGTTATTTTCGTCCGCAATTCGAAGGATCTGCTCAGTTCTGAACAGCAGGCCCTGAAGGACCTGCCTACAAGGGTCCCCGAAATCCCGTAGGCGGGTCCTTCAGGGCCCGCTTGAGTTTCTAGTTTCCAGTATTCAGGCCCAACTCTGCCCAGAACCTATCACCCCCATTTCCGTTTCACTCCCCGAGACCATCAGTTTTCTGATAGAGTCACTCTTTCAAAGAAAAAGGAGAATCCGACTATGACCCCCAAGAACTTTTCCTCATCCCTTTTCATCCTGGCGTTCGCCATCGTCGCAGCCTGTGGCGGGCAAGCAGTTGCGACCGCTGACCAAATTCCTTCAAGCCCCGACGGCACCGTCCGATTCGTCGCCGAGAAGGTCGCAGACGGCCATCCGGAAGTCGTGTGGGAGGCCCTCCCCAAAACCTACCAAACGGACATCAATGAGTTGACACACCTTTTCGCCACCAAAGTTGACAGTGATGTTTGGGACAAGAGTTTCGCCGTGCTGCGCAAGACCGCAGTCGTTCTCCAAGACAAGAAAGACCTCTTCCTCGGATCCCAGATGCTCTCGATGGCAGAGGACAGGCAGGACGAGATCGCCGGAAACTGGGACACTGCCACGTTGGTCTTGAGCACTCTCGTCAACAGCGACCTCGGCAACCTCAAATCGCTGGAGACCATCGACTGGGGTCAATTCATGGCGACGACCGGCGCTCAGTTGATGCAGGTCGCCAAAGAGGCCTCGGCCTCCACTGAAGACAATGACTATGAGAACGAGTTTCTCGCGAAGGTCAATGGGCTGGACATCGAGGTCCTCGAGAAC
The DNA here is from genome assembly GCA_030637505.1 of Holophagae bacterium. Lineage (GTDB taxonomy): Bacteria > Acidobacteriota > Thermoanaerobaculia > Thermoanaerobaculales > Sulfomarinibacteraceae > DAOWGJ01. The sequence goes on along the minus strand of DAOWGJ010000322.1, from coordinate 3,917 downwards.
GCCGACGGCAAGGCAAAGCTGAAAATAACTGCTCCGGACGAAGAGCCGGAAGAGATCCAGATGACCCAGGTCGAAGGACGTTGGGTGCCGTCCGACATGGCACAAGACTGGGACAAGGAGATTGCCGAGGCCCGCCCGAAGCTGGAAGAGATAACCCCTGAGACCATGGCACAGCAGAAAATGCAGATCATGATGATGGTCGGCATGGCCGAAGCATTTGTCGATCAGGTTGCCCAGGCCAAAACCTCGGAAGAACTCGACCAGATGCTGCAGGGTCTTCTCGGCGGCCTGATGGGCGGTGCGATGGGCGGAGGACCAGCCCAGATGGACACCCAAGGAGACCAGATGGACACCCAAACGGAATAGCCGCCTCTTTGGGGCTTCTGGGACCGGGCTTCAGGACTCCAGGTACGCAATCAGGTCCTGGGTCAGATGTGAACGCCTCAACCGAGCCAGAGCCCTGCTTTCGATCTGACGAACCCGCTCTCGGGACAACTCCATCAAGGCCCCGATCTCTCGAAGAGTCCGGGGCTGGTCGTCTTCCAAGCCGTATCGCAGAGCCAACACCTTCTTCTCGCGCTCCGGAAGGCCGCCGAGCGCATCCCAAAGAGCCTGGGTAAATGAGTGCCGCAAGACGCTCTCGTCAGAATCAGGGAAGATGGTCTGCACGAGAAAGTCCCCGAGTTCCGAGTCTCCGCTCTCGTCGATATGCGAATTGAGCGAGAGCGAAGCCCGAGACGCGCGCATCAGAACCTGAACGTCCTCAATCGAGATATCCAATTCCCGGGACAATTCCAAATCGCTCGGTGGCCGGCCCGTATCCTCGGTCAGCAGGCCCCGGACCCTTTCGAGCCGGTAGAGGGTGTTGGCTTGTTTCTGGGGCAGGCGCAAGCCCGTTCCATTCTCAGCGAGAAAATGGAGGATCGCCTGGCGAATCCACCACACCGCATAGGTTATGAACTTGACATCCTGGCCTTCCTTGAAGGGATCGTACTTCTTCGCCGCCTGTATCAGGCCGAGATTGCCTTCGTGAATGATATCGAGGAAGGGAATGGCAGATCCCCGATACCGTTTGGAATACGCCACGACAAACCTCAGGTTGGCCACGACCAATTCCCTCTGCGCCTCCTCGTCTCCAGCATGGATGCGTTGTGCGAGAGCTCGCTCTTCGTCGTGATTCAGGCTTGGATACCTGGATATTTCGTTCAGATAGTACTGCAGCGTCGCGGTTCCGGAGCTGTCTGAGCGGAAGGCGCTCCGATTGGCCATGCTAGACGGAATCGTCTTCGACAGCTTGAATTGTCCCGCTCTCTACCCTGACGAGGGCGTGGTACCTCGGAACTTCACTCTCGGAACTGATGTGACGCCTGACCAGATCAGCCAAAATCTCATTGTCCTTTTGCAGTTTCTGTATCTGTTCTCTCAGGTTGAGGATGATTTCCACCCCGGCCAGATTGACGCCGAGATCACGCGTCAGGGCGATGATCGTCTCCAAACGGCCACAGGCCACATCATCATACAAACGAGTGTTGCCCCGAGAGCGGGCAGGATTGAGCAACCCTTCCCGTTCCCACAGTCGCAGGGTCTGTGGGTGAACGCTGTAGCGCTCAGCCACCCAGGAGATCATTCGATAGCGCGGCTTTGATTTCACTTTCTCTTCCTTACACCAACCCAATGTAACACTGATGCGGTTTCGACGGTCGAAGGCGCCCGGTTGATCCCCGGGCGCCTCCACAATCCACCAAACGACCTACTGGTCGGTTTCTGCGTCGACGTCGACGTACTCGGCGTCAATGACCTCGTCTTCAGCACCTGCCCCCTGAGTGGCCTGCGCATCTTCGGGCGCGCCCGCATCCGGTCCCGGCTGAGGAGCCTGACTCTGGTACAGCGACTCCGCAACCTTATGGCTAGCTGCGGTCAGTTTCTGATAGGCCGAATCCATTCCCTCCGGACTCTCACCTTCGAGCGCACTCTTTGCCTCGACGAGGACGCCCTCAATAAGCGCCACATCGTCCTCCGCCAGCTTCTCCCTGTTCTCGGTAACCAGCTTCTCCGTGGAGTAGATCAAGCTGTCGAGTTTGTTCCGCGATTCGATCTGGCGCCTTTTGGTCTCGTCATCACCGGCGTGAGTCTGGGCTTCGTCGACCATCTTGCCGATCTCGTCCTCCGAAAGCCCCGACGACCCGGAAATCTGGATTTTCTGTTCGATACCCGTTCCACGATCCTTCGCCGCAACGTGGAGAATGCCGTTGGCGTCGATGTCGAAGGTCACCTCGACCTGAGGCACACCTCGCGGTGCAGGCGGAATCCCCATCAGGTGGAACCGTCCCAAAGTCCGGTTGTCGGACGCCATCGAACGTTCGCCCTGCAACACGTTGATTTCCACTTGATTCTGGTTATCGTCCGCCGTCGAATACACCTTGGACTTCCGAGTCGGGATCGTCGTGTTCCGTGGAATGACCACGTCCGTGACACCTCCGAGCGTCTCGACTCCAAGGGACAGAGGTGTGACGTCCAACAGCAGAACATCCTTGACCTCACCGGCCAGCACACCGGCCTGAATCGCCGCGCCGATAGCGACGACCTCATCAGGATTGACGCCTTTATGGGGCTCTTTGCCGAAGAAATCGGCCACAGCCTTTTGGACCATAGGAATTCTCGTGGAACCACCAACCAGCACAACCTCGTCGATATCTTTCGCCGAAAGACCGGCATCGTCCAAGGCCTGCTTGCACGGCCCCAGAGTGCGATCCACCAGGGGCTGGATCATCTGCTCGAACTTCGACCGGCTCAGTTTGATCGCCAGGTGTTTGGGCCCGGAAGCATCAGCCGTTACGAAGGGAAGATTGATCTCGGTTTCCATCGTCGCCGAAAGCTCCATCTTGGCCTTCTCGGCGCCCTCTTTCAGCCGCTGAAGGGCCATTCGGTCCTTGGACAGGTCGACGCCCTGGTCCTTCTTGAACTCCGAAACCAACCACTCGATGATCACCTGGTCGATGTCGTCCCCACCGAGATGGGTGTCACCGTTGGTCGCCTTGACCTCGACCACGCCTGTCCCCACCTCCAGAATGGAGATGTCAAAGGTGCCCCCGCCGAAATCGAAAACGGCGATGGTTTCGTCATCCTTCTTGTCCAACCCGTAGGCCAGAGCCGCCGCCGTCGGTTCGTTGACCAGGCGGAGAACCTCAAGGCCGGCGATCTGACCGGCGTCTTTCGTTGCCTGGCGCTGAGCATCGTTGAAATAGGCCGGAACGGTGACAACCACCTTTTCGACCTTCTCACCGAGATAGTCCTCTGCCGCCGCCTTGAGCTTCTGGAGCACGATGGCCGCAATCTCCTGCGGAGAGTAGACCTTGCCGGCTGCTTCGATCCGGGCAGTATTGTTTTCACCCTTCACTACATTGAACGGCACGGTCTTGATCTCCGACTCGACCTCGTCGAATCGGCGACCCATGAACCTCTTCGAAGAAAAAACCGTATTCTCCGGATTGGTCACCGCCTGACGCTTGGCCACCTGTCCGACCAGCCGTTCCCCCTTGTCCGTAAAGGCCACGACGGAAGCCGTGGTCCTGTTACCTTCTTGATTCGGAATGACGACGGGTTTGCCGCCTTCCATCACTGCGACCACCGAGTTGGTGGTTCCGAGATCGATTCCAATGACGCGAGACATGCTATGAACCTCCTCAAGTTTCTCTGTCCATCTAGACTTTAAAACCTGAGTTCCTTTTTGTCAAGTATTATTTGATTCGGAATGGATAACCGAAAACTGAACATCGAAAAAGAAACCGCAGCGCCGAAACTGGACCCATTCCCCCCTCGGACCCCCTCGAACTCACCGGCAATTCAGCTGTTGGACTCTTAGCCCGACCTTCTCACCAGTGATCTGCTGCGGCACGAAATACGCAGACGCCCATTCT
>DAOWGJ010000362.1 GCA_030637505.1 Holophagae bacterium | reverse complement strand
CACGGCGTAGAGGGTGTTCATGACCCTCCATGTGGATTGTGAGACCAGGACCGCCCCGGAGACCTGGCCGTCGATTCGGATCGGAATGGCGATGTGGAGTTCGACCGTGTCGCGGCCGGTGGTCGGCCGGATTAAGGTGGCGGCGCCGTAGCGGCCCTCGACCGCCTGCCGGATGGCCGTGACAGGAAGTTCATCTACTGGGCGATGCGGTGAGGGATTTTCAGGGCTGTGTCCGCCGAGCCACCGGGCCGCACGGACCGGGAGCAGGAAAATCCGGTAAAGAGGACTTTCCCGGTCAGAGCCGGTGGTGGGGTCGACCGAGGGAGTGTCGGGTTCCCGACGGGGTCCCAACGCCGAGGAATCCGCGATCACCGCGCCGTCCTGGTCGACCACCCGAAGCCTGGCGATATGCCGCATGCCCAGGTGGAGAAGGATGCTGCGGGCGTCGCTGCTCTCCAGGCGGCCGGTCGCCTCCAGGGCGGCTGCCAGAAGCCGACCCTCCTGGCCCATCGTTTGCTCCTGGGCCTCGAGCAGGTGGCTTTCGTAGGTGTCCAGCAGCAGGACTCCGGCGGCGGGGAGGAAGACCAGGAGAAGGTTGAAGGCCAAGAGACGGATTGAGATTCTCGAAAGGAAGCGCACGATCCGGCCTTGAGTCATTGACGCTCCTGGTACCGATACCCCAGTCCGTAGACCGTTTGCACCGCGTCGAACGTGGGATCGGCAGCTTGCAGCTTCTTGCGGAGCCGCTTGATGTGGCTGTCGATCGTGCGGTCGGACACAAAGGAGTCGTGGGGATAGCCCTCATCCATCAACTGTTGGCGCGTTTTGACATGCCCCGGTCGCCGGGCCAGAGCGCACAGAATCAGGAATTCCGTCACCGTCAGTGCGACCGGGCGCCCATTCAAGGTGGCCAGGTACCGTTGGAGGTCCATTTCCAGCGGTCCTACGACGACCATGTCTTCAGAAGGCGTTTCCGGAGCGCCGGTGAGGGCCATCCTCCGGAAGAGGACTTTGACTCTGGCGAGAAGTTCCCGCATGGAGAACGGCTTGCAAAGGTAATCGTCCGCCCCCAGCTCGAGCCCCAGCACCTTGTCGAACTCCTCGTCCTTCGAGGTCAAGAAGATGATCGGAAGGGCCTCGGACCGGGCCCGCAGCCGCCGGCAGAGTTCCAGACCGTCCATCCGGGGCATCAGGATATCGAGAATGGCAAGGTCGGGCATTGAGCCGTGCTCGAAAGCATCCCAGGCCTCGGCGCCATCTGAGAAACTTCGAACCCGGTAGCCTTCCCGCTCCAAGGCCCGCCCGACGCTTTCCAAAACCCCCGCTTCATCATCGACTACGGCGACCGTACCTTCAGTGGCGTCATGCATGGTTAGAGTGTAGCGCAGGAGGAGGGGTCACTTCATGCTACCCTTACACTGGATAGCGAACGATTCCTATTTGCAGAAACCGGAACAGGACATCGAAACCAAAGGAAACGATGGCGCTTCCGCAACAAAGCCCTTCGGGTTGATAGGCGCCAGCTGAGGTCCAGCCGGTGGGCCCAGCCATCGAGCAGGTTCTCGGCTTGATCGTCCAGACAGACTGAGGTCATGCCTTCCTCGATGCGAGTGAAAGAACGGAGAGGATCCAGATGAGTTCGAGAAGAAAGACCCAACTGACGTTCGTCGCGGCATCCATGGCTCTGCTTGCAATAGGCGCCGTGGCGGCCGAACTCCGCGGCGGCCTCCTCTACGACAAGTGGTGGGTCATCAACGGCAGTCCGGAGCCGACCGGGGAGCATCCGCTCTATCCCCCCGAGGGCCAAAAGACTGGAAGCACGACCTTTCGGTGCAAGGAATGCCATGGGTGGGACTACAAGGGGGCAGACGGGGCCTATGGATCCGGCTCTCACTTCACGGGAATAGGCGGGGTCTTCGGGACAACCCTGTCGGCGGGCGAGCTGTTCGATCTGATCAAGAACTCTCCCGATACGACGGCCAACGGACATGATTTCGGGAACATAGGGCTGTCCGACGTCGACATTTTGGACCTCGTCGACTTCCTGCTGATCGAAATCATAGACACCGATCTCCACATCGGCCCCAACTACAACTTCATCGGGGACGAAGCGCAAGGTGATTGGAACTTCAACCATCAGGGAATGTGTTGGACGTGCCACGGCGCCGACGGCACGGCGATCAACTTCGGCACTCCTGAGGATCCGGTATGGGTGGGCACGGTGGCTTCCCACAATCCGTGGGAGTTCCTGCACAAGGTACGGTTCGGTCAACCCGGAACGGGGATGCCCTCCTGGATCGCCGGTGGCGGCTCGGATCAGGGAGCAGCCGACATCGGTCTCCACGCTCAGAACAACCTTCCCGGCGGAGTGCCCGGCGGACTTCTGGTATTCAAAGACGGATTGGAAGGCGGCGATCTTGGCGCCTGGTCCACAAGCGTTCCCTGAGAAGGGTGAAGGCCTGGCGCGTGGTATGCGCCGGTTTAAGACGATTCGGCAAACCCACAGAACGGTTCCACCTACGCGCATGACGCGCATGTTGATTCGCCGGCCGACACCAGGTCATAGTAGTCGCCGAGTTTGTTCTGGCCTGAAATCCTCTGCGAGTCGTGCACACGGTCGACAACGCTATTATCATCGAGAAATGACTCGACACACGCACCTCATGCGACATAAACCTCTTCGGACCATTCTCGTCGGCGTCGGGCTGTGCCTGGCCCCGGCCCTCAGCACGGGGGCCGAGCAAACAGACACTGGCGCCCGTCCGCAAACGATCGAGCAGTTCATGCGGACCGACCAGCGTGTGCGTGTCATTGCCCACCGGGGTTTCTCCGGCAGAGCGCCGGAAAATACGCTTGCTGCATTCCGTGCAGCCATCGAGGCCGGCGCAGACATGGCCGAATTTGACGTGACCTTGACGGCGGACGCCGAGGTCGTTTGTTTGCACGACGAAAAGGTCAAACGCACCACCGAAGGCAGGGGCCGTATCTCCGAACTCACTCTCGCGGAGGCACAGAGTCTCGATGCTGGCCTCTGGTTCTCGCAGGCCTTCATCGGAGAACGCATTCCAACTCTGGACGCCGTGTTGGAGACCGCAAAAGGCCACATCCTACTCAACATCGAGATCAAATCGGAGGCCGTCGAGGGTGGCATCGCCGCCAAGGTCGTAACGGCGGTCAACGAGCACGGGATGCGAGACCTGGTAATCATCTCGTCTTTCTCTCCTGAAGCGCTGGCGCAAGTGCACACCCTCGACCCGGCGTTGCACACAGCGTCGCTTTACAACCGTAAGCTCCATCGAGATGTTGATCCCGGGGTGATCATCGGCGAGGTCAAGTCGTCGTCGCTCAATATCAATCGACGCTACCTCAACCGTAAGATCAGGGAACGGTGCCGGGACCTTGGTATTCCGATCGGCGGTTACACCGCCAACAGCCGCCGGCAGATGGAGAAGCTGATCGATATGGGTGCGCACTCCATTTTTACGAACCACCCCGACGTGCTGTTCGAGGTGATCGCAGAGAGGACCCCGGCGAGAGACGAGGATAGACCCTGAGGCGCGGACCCGGACCGGGCACGGGCAGGCACGGGGACCTGCCCCT
>DAOWGJ010000139.1 GCA_030637505.1 Holophagae bacterium | reverse complement strand
TCGTGGGTGTTGATCCAGTCCAGGGCGTCAAAGCCGGCGACTTCTCTGGAGGGAATGGTCGTGGTTGTCTTGAGACCGAGGAAGTACTTCATCGGCTCGGTCAGGATCCAGCTGCTGATGAAGGTGACCGAAAGTGAAGTCAGGGCTGCCGCCGATACTGCGAGTAATGCGGCTCGTTTTCGTCCGGTCACGGAGAACAGTGTTCGTTCGATTTCCGGCGCGGCCAGAACCAGGATGACCGCGAACAGGCTGAGCAGGGAACGGGTCTCGGTACGGAAGAGGTACCAGGCGAAGATGTGAAACAGGACAAAGAGCTTGAGGAAGGTCTGAGCGCGGGTAGTCGAACGCAGCAGGAGAAAAGGCGCCGCGAGGAGCGGGAGCACTCCGGTGTGAATGTCGATCAGACGGGGCTTGAACACCATGTGGATGACGAATGTCACCGGAGTGTGCCAGTGCCAGGTGGGGATCTCCCATTTCTGAAGGGCGGTTTTGAAAAAGGCCGCCGTCGTGTCGGTCCACATGGGGTTTGGGAAGAGTGTGTGGAGGAAGGGATAGAAGGGGTTCCCGGTGAACACGGCATTCTTGACGAAGACCAGCAGGGAAATCGCTCCGATTGGGGCGACCAGGATTGCAACCTGCAGGGGTCTCCACCGCCACTTCCACATTGCCACGACCAGCAAAGGCGCCAAACTGCTGAGGATCATGACGATGGTGTACTTGGTCCAGGCGGCCAGGCCAAGCAGGATACCGGCCGCAAGAAGGTGGCGGACCGATCTCGGAAGTGCCGGATCCTCGTTAAAATCCAGCAACTGGCCCAGGCCCAGCAGAATACACAGGATGAAGAAATTGTCGTTCCAGGCCCACCCGAAAATGATCGCCGCCACAGGCATCGTAAGGTACAGGGCCGGCGCCAGAAGACGGTTGGCCTCGGGCGCCACGCGGTCGACCAAGCGTGCGATGGCGAACAGCACTCCGATCCCGGCAAGAAAGTGGACGGCCTTGCATGCAATATCGCCGGCGAGCGGCATGACCAGCAGGTAGATGAAGCTCATCAGTCCTGGGTAGTTGGATTCGACCAAAGAGGGCAGGGGCGCGATCTGGCCGGTAGCCAGCGCGATCTTGGGAATCATCAGGTGGTACTCCATCGCGTCGGTGGAGACCACGGGGGAGACCAGCATCGGAATCAGTTGCACGAGATTGAGCGTGATGATGACGGCGGCCAGGACGCCCAGGGGTTCGGGCCGGGGAACGGACGCCCGTCGGCCGGAGACCAGGCGAGGGCCTCTCCATGCCAGCAGTGCCAGGCCCACGAACGTCCAAAGGGCGTAGACAGGGGCGCTGACGAACCCGAAGACCCCGGGGATGAAGGTCAAAAGGCCCGTCAATCCGGCGCCGATCACGCCGGCGATCAAGAGGCGGTCGGTCGCCCCTCTCTGGGGGAGGAGAGCCAGTGCCGGCAGGGCTCCCCAACCGACAAAAGCTGCCGCGAAGACCAGCGCGAACAGCGCCGGCGAAAGGTGGCGGGCCGCCGCGGCAAGGGGTGGATTTCCTCCGATGTAGATCGCGGTCAGGATCAAGCCGATCACCGGCCAGAGAGCGGTCATTCGGCCGTTAGCCCGCATTCCTCACCAGCTTCCTGCGGCGGGGACTCACTGTCCGGTACCGGCGCCCCGAGCCCAGGCGACGGTTGTTGCCATGCCCTGCTCCAGGTCGACTTCGGGGTGCCATGCCAGCGTCTTGGCGATCGCATCGATCGCAGCTTCCGAGCGGCGGATGTCCCCCAGTTGAGCTGGGGCCGTGTTGACCTCGAAGGTCGACCGGTCCAGACCGAACTGCCTCAGGACTGCATCGCACAGTTGGTTGACGGTCGTCGCCCGGCCCGAGCCCAGATTGAACACGCGGCCGAAGGTCGCCGGACTGTCGATGGCGTCGGCCCAAGCCCGGCAGATGTCATCGACAAAGACGAAATCTCGGGATTGTTCGCCGTCGGAATGGATGGTGATCTTCTCGCCCCGGAGTGCATGGCCGAGGAAGATTGCCAGGACTCCCTGATAGGGGTTATCGAGGGACTGGCGGGGTCCGAAGACATTGAACATCCGGAAGGATGTGACGGCCACGGGGTGCTCAGGGTCCTCGGCGGCCAGCGCGACGTACCTCTCCGCGGCAAATTTGGTCACCCCGTAGTGGGCGACGGGAAGGGCCGGAGCGGTTTCCGGAGTTGGGAGGACATCCGGGTTGCCGTAGACCATCATCGACGATGCGTAGAGCAGGCGGGGAGTTTGGTGCTCCTTGACCGCCGAGAGGATGTTCAGAGTGCCGACGACGTTGACATTGAGATCAGCCCCGGGGTTGGCCCAGGCCAGGCGGATCGAGGCCTGCCCGGCCAGGTGGCAGACGATGTCGGGTGTTTGTTTGAAGGCCCGCGCAATGTCGTCCGGGTTTCGGACATCACCTTCGACGAAATCGGCAGCTTCGGCGACGTTACACCTCAGTCCGGTATTGAGATTGTCCAGCACGGTGACGCGAAAGCCGCGATCAAGCAAGGTGTCGACCAGGTGGCTGCCGATGAACCCGGCGCCGCCGGTGACCAATGCTCGGCGATGATCAGCCATCATTTTTCTCCACGACTCCGTCGCTCCAGGGTTTGAACTCGTCGTTGTCGGTCCTGTGGAAATCCTGGCGGACAAGCAGCCACTCGAACCAGACGCTTAAAAGGGTGAAGAGATAGCGGCTGCCCTGCTCCTTGAGAAGGAGTTGGCTTTCGCCCGACGTCCGGTTGCGCCAGGAGATCGGTACGACCTTGAAGGTGTAGCCACGGACCAGCGCCTTGAGCGGCAGCTCGATCGTCAGGTTGAAGTGAGGCGAGACCAGTGGGCGGCACCCGTCGATGACTTCGTGCCGGTATCCCTTGAAGGCGTTGGTGATGTCGTTGCATTTCAGGCCGAACAGCATCCGGATGGCGGTGTTGGCCAATCGGTTGATCACCAGCTTGAACCTCGGATAGTCCACGAGTTTCGACCCGGAGATGAACCGGGAACCAAAGACGCACTCGGCCTCGTCGCGGAGAACCCGGTAATAGGTGACGATGTCGGCCGGGTCGTCCGAAGCATCGGCCATCGTGATGATGACGGCGTCTCCGGTGACGGCGTCCAGTCCGCACTGAACGGCTCGCCCATAGCCGTGGCGTCCACTGTTTTTCACCGGCCGGATCCGGGGTTCCCGACCGGCCCATCGGCTGAGGATCTCCGGTGTCCGGTCGGTCGAGCCGTCATCGACGACGATGACTTCGAATGACCGAATGGAGTTCGAATCGAGGTATGCGACCAGCTCCTCGAGGGTCGAATCCAGATGGCCCTCTTCGTTCCTGGCCGGGATGACCACGGAGAGCTTCATGAGGTTGGGCGGTTCATCCAGTTTTCGACGACCTCTTCGAAGATCTGGTCGAGAGAGCGGGTGATGTCCCATCCGGGCAGACGGTTCTTGAGCTTCGCCAGGTTGGAGATGTAGCAGATGTGATCACCGCGCCGGGCTTCTTCTGAGTAGGTCCAGCGCATCGGCTTTCCCGTCAGGGCCTCGACTTTGGCGAATGCCTCGAGGATCGAAACCGAGTTGGTTCGACCGCCTCCGAGGTTGAAGACCTCACCGCAACCGGGGTTTTCGAAGAAGGCCTCGACGCAGCGGGCGACATCGTGAGAGTGGATGTTGTCTCGGACCTGCTTGCCCTTGTAGCCGAACACCGTGTACTCGCGCTCTTCGACGTTGCATTTGGCCAAGTAGCTCAAAAAACCGTGCAGTTCAACTCCGGAGTGATGGGGGCCGGTCAGACAGCCTCCCCGCAGGCAGCAGCTCTTGAGGTCGAAGTAGCGCCCGTATTCTTGGACCAGGACGTCCCCGGCGACCTTGGAGGCGCCGAAGAGGGAGTGCATGCAGGCGTCGATGCTCATCGTCTCGTCGATGCCCTCGGCAACAGGCGGATCAGCGTCGTCCTCTCGTGTTTCCAACTCATCAAGTGCAATCTCGTTGGGCCGGTCGCCATAGACCTTGTTGGTCGACAGGTGGACGAAAACCCCATCGGGAACCTCCCGGCGAACGGCTTCGAGCACATTGAGCGTCCCGACAGCGTTGACGTCGAAATCGTCGAAGGGACGGGACGCGGCAAGGTCGTGGCTGGGTTGGGCCGCAGCGTGGACAATCAGGTCGGGCTTCTCCGCCGCCAAGAGGGCCAGAACATCGTCACGGTTTCGAATATCCAGGTCGTGGTGGGTGAAATTCCTGCACCCGACCTCGAGCCTTTGCTGATTCCAGCGGGTGTCCCCTGAGGGGCCGAAGAAATCGGCACGCATGTTGTTGTCGACGCCGACGATACGCCATCCAAGCGAGTCGAAGTGAGTGACGATCTCTGAACCGATCAAACCGCTCGAACCCGTAACGAGAAGAGAGGGCATACCCATTGGTACATCCTAGCGCAGAAATTGAGACGATAGACCACAACGGCGATTGGAGAAACTGTTTTTCTGAGATCAAGTTTCAAAAAAACAATCGCGCGAAGCGTGGCCGGATTGGCCCTTCACGCCGCCAATAGGCTCAACGTGAATTCAAGGGGCCAAAACGGTACGCGTTCCTCGCTCTGGTGAACCGCAATTCACTCTGGTACAATCTCCGCTACTGAATGACCGTTCAGTGCCGCCGGTTCGCCGGCAGAAACTAGGGAGGTAGACCGTGAATTGTATCGTCTGTGTGACCAGCGTGCCGGACACGGCCTCGGTGATCAAGATCGGGGACGACGGCAAGCACATCGACGAGACGGGCATCAAATGGATCGTCTCGCCGTACGATGAATATGCGCTTGAGGAAGCCCTCAAGCTGACCGAAGCCGGTGGCGGTGAAGTGACCGCCGTGACCTACGGACCGTCCCGGTCGGAAGCGGCTCTCAGGGACTGCCTGGCACGGGGCGCCCACAAGGCGATTCATGTGCTGGGAGGCGAGGCAACCCTCGGTGACTCCTTCACCATCGCCAAGGTGCTTGCGGCCG
>DAOWGJ010000273.1 GCA_030637505.1 Holophagae bacterium | reverse complement strand
CCCTTCTTCTCCGAACCGTACTTGGGGTTGGCGCTGACGTGCAGCACTTCCTTTTCGCGGCCGTTTTCGTCGACCGCTCCGTCTCTCTTGGCGATGAAGGCGCCCAGATCGCCGATGATCTCACTCAAGTTTTTGCCGGTCGTGATCATGCCCCAGCCGCCGATCGAGTGCAGTCGGACCGCGATGGCGTTGTCGGGCAGCAGGGAGGGCGTCTCGTCGGAGCAAACCGCGTAGGGGTGGTCGACGCCGAGCACGAAGTAGGACGCTCCATTGGCAGCCGTGATGCCGTCCTGACGGGCCCGACTCTCCGAGACCAGCTCGTAGGCTCCGAGGATGTGTTCGGGACGGAAGTCGCGGCTGCCCAGGCCGTAGACACCGCCGAAGATTCTGGGCGTCTGCTCCGGGGTCATTGTCGGCAGGTCCGAATGGGCGCTGCGACGGCCGTTTTCCAGGGCCTTGGAAAAGGCGGTCCGCAGATCGCGTTGCATGGGGCCGGCCCCGGCCAGCGACTCGTCGGTGCGTTCGAGAACGATGACGTTCTTCTTGCCCGCCAGGGCGTCGATCAGTGCCGCCTCGGGGAAGGGGCGTATGACGTTGAGGTGGATCGAGCCGACCTTGGCGCCGCGGGTCCGGCGCAGATGATCGACCGCCGCCTCGATATTCTCCGCCGCCGAGCCCATCGAGAGGAAGACCGTGTCGGCGTCGTCCACGGCGTAGGGGGAGATCAGGCCGTAGAAGCGGCCGGTCAGTTCGCCAAAAGCCTCGAACGACGCTTCGAGGAAGGGGAGGATCGCCTCGGAGAAGTGGTTGCGCCGGGCGACGACGCCGTTCATGTAATGTTCCTGGTTTTGGACCGGTCCGAGAAGTATGGGATTGGTCAGATCGATCAACCGGGGCACCCGCCGCCGGGTCGGACCGAAGAGTTCCTTTTGAGCCGGGGTGGGGCAGTCGATCGTATCATCGGGAGAGCCGAGGAATTGACGGATCAACTCAGCCTCGTGCATGACGAAGGTCCGTTCAAGGTGGGAGGTCAAGAAGCCGTCTTGTGCGTTGATGCCGGGGTTGAGGGCCAACTCCGTGACACGGCGCAGAATCAACGACTGGTCGGCCGCCTGCTGTGCATCCTTGGCGAAGAGTACGATCCAGCCTGTGTCCAGGGCGCCGTAGATATCGTCGTGGCCGCAGTGGACGTTGAGGGCGTGTTTGGTCAGGGCCCGTGCGGCGACCTGGACAACCATCGTCGAGAGTTTGCCCGGGGCGTGGTAGTACTGCTCGAGGCCGTAGATCAGACCCTGGCCCGAAGTGAAATTGACAACCCGCTTGCCGGTGACCGAATAAGCGATCGCACCGCCCTGGGCTGCGTGCTCACCTTCGGCTTCGATCGCGACCTTCGATTGCCCGAAAACGTTGAGTTTGCCCTGGGCGAAGCTCTGCTGGAACAATTCACCCATCTCGGTCGACGGTGTGATCGGATAAAAAATACCGGCTTCGGCAAGACGGCTTTCGGTGTAGTAGGACACCAGCTGGTTGCCGTTGGTCGTCACCCTGATGCCGGGGAAGGGAAAGGATTTGTTCATACTCAAAACTCCTCAGGAAACCCGTAATTGTAAGGGCTCAGTGTAGCACCGAAGGTCCCAGACATGAGGGAGTTTCGAAGGCCCGCGACCCCCTGCCGCCGACGCTGACGACCTACTATCGACACAAAGAGCGCCCTCTTCGGCGGGGCGTGCCTGGGCGGCCCCGAAGGCCGGGGTTGGGATCCAGGAACCGCGACGGCAGCAGCGCCGACCACCCCAGAGCCAAGAGCGCCCCGCCGGAGAGGGGTGGTACTCATTTCAGTTCCCGCCCAACCGGCCAAGAACTTTGACCCGGCACTTGCGTTTTGGAGGGTGGGAGAGAAAGAATGGAACCGATGACATATTCAATTCGTTACTGGCAGCCCCTGGAACGCGCCTTCGACCGCATGAGGCGCATCCTGTTCGAACCCTTCAATCTGGTGACCTGGATGGTGCTGGGCTTTTCCGCCTGGCTGGCCACCCTGGGCAGCGGGAACGGTGGAGGCGGCAACTTCGGTGGGGCGCCGTCCGATATTGGAGAGGCGTTTGGGGATGCGGCGTCCTCGCTGTTCGACAATATATTTCTGTTCGGCCTCGTCGGCATGGCTGGAATCGTGGTCTTGGCGCTGATTGCCGTGGTGTTGTGGCTGTCATCGCGGGGCAAGTTCATCTTCCTTGACAATTGCGTCCACGAGAGGGCCGAGATCTCCAATCCCTGGCACCGGTACAAGGCCCTGGCCAACTCCTTGTTTCTGTGGCGTATCGCCTTCGTCGGCGCCGTCATTGCGGTGCTCGCCACGGCCGCCCTGATTCCGGCGATTCCGGCCGCGCTGATTTCAGGTGGATCGTTTGACGACCTCAGCATCTTTGCCATGACCTCGTGGGGCATTTTCTTTGGGTTGGCCACCGTCGTGGTTGTCATCTTCAGCCTCTTCGTCAGCCTGTTCCTCGACGCCTTCGTCGTGCCGATCATGTACCGCTTTAACCTGAGGGCCACCGAGGCGTGGAAATACCTGGTGCCTTGGCTCAAGGCGCACCCGGGGTCCTTCGTCCTCTATGGTTTCTTCGTCCTGCTCTTGACCTTTGGCTTTGCCATCGTTTCGATGTTGGCTTGCCTCTTGACCTGCTGCATCGCGGCCCTGCCCTACATTGGGACCGTCGTTCTGCTGCCCCTGTGGGTGACCTACCGCTACCTCAGTCTGGAGTGGCTGGCCCAATTCGATTCGGGCTTCGACGTGTTCACTCCGCTGGAGACGGCTTCAGATGACGAAGCGGCCTTTGTTTCGGAGGGCGAGGGATAGAGGCACGGCGCCTCGTCCCCCTCGCGAAAAACCTGGTGAGATACGCGGGCCAGGGCTGTCGACTGCTTGCTTTTTGAAGAGTTTTCACCGACTGGGAATAAAACCCACATTTGAGACGGTTTCTCAAATGTGGGTTTGCCACACCAGAAATCACACGGAGGAAACACCATGAGCCGACACGAAGTCCCATCTTTACCCTACGCCTACGATGCCCTTGAACCGCACATTGACGCTCGGACGATGGAGATTCACCATACCAAGCATCACGCCGGTTACGTCAACAACCTCAACGCGGCGCTGGAGAATCACCCTGAGTTTGCCGGCATTTCGTTGGACAATCTGCTCCAGAACCTGGCCAATTTGCCCGAGCCGATTCGTACCGCGGTCCGCAATAACGGCGGTGGCCACGCGAATCACTCGTTGTTCTGGCCGCTGATGAGCCCGGGTGGCGGTGGTGATCCGGTCGGCGATCTGGCGGTGGCGATCGACCGCGCCTTCGGGTCCCTCGACGGATTCAAGCAGAAGTTCTCCGCCGCGGCGGCTACCCGGTTTGGGTCCGGTTGGGCCTGGTTGTCGATCGACAACTCCAGCCAGTTGATCGTTCACTCGACGGCCAATCAAGACAGCCCGCTGACGGAAGGCCTGCAGCCGGTAATCGGCTTGGATGTTTGGGAACATGCCTACTACCTCAAGTACCAGAACCGGCGACCGGACTACGTCGGAGCGTGGTGGAACGTGATCAACTGGGAGCAGGCAGAGGCCAACCTACGGGCCGCGCGTTAGGCAGGGCCAACGACCGGCGGGCTGGATTGCGGATGGCTGTCCCCTCCATGTCATACTCGATCTGGAGGATTTCATGCGACGACTGTTGATTGCGACCGCTTTGCTCGCCTCGATGTCTTGCGCCTCGTCAGGTTCGATCAGCGAGATGCGGATGTTCATGCAACCCCGATCAGAGGTATGGGAGGCCGCGGTAGTGGCGATGCACGACATCGGCGCCAAGATTCTCGTCTCCAACCGATCTTCAGGGATGCTGGCCGGAGATGTCACCCGTGGGGAGCTCGGTGGTCGGGTGCGCCTGGATGTCACCGTCAGGTCGTCCTCTCAGACCCAGGACGGGAGCCGGAGCGGCAGCGATCTTTCGGTCGCAGTCACCTACGAGGGCGGTATCCCGGACGATCCCTACCTGAAGGCGGACCTCAAGGAACTCAAGGACCAGTATCTCGATGCGGTCGAGCGAAACCTGGTTTTTGTTCGGGGGTATGGGCGGGGTATTCGCTAACGATAGACGTTCTTCCGGTGGCCGATGCGGACGACGAGCACCACCAATTTGCGATCGATGACCTCGTAGACGATCCTGTAGGAGCCGACTCGGATGCGGCGGAGTCCTGCGAATTCTCCTTTCAGGGTTCCCCCGCTGGTCGGTGATTGGCGAAGGAGGTCGATTGCCTCGATCAGTCGTATTCGGTCCGGTTTGGGAATCCGGAGAAGTGACTTCGCCGCACTTGCCTTAATCTGCACTGAGAAGATCACGTTTGACCTCGTCCCAGTCCAGCACCGGATCGGCCGGGTCTTGAAGCCTCTCGAGGGCCACTTGTAGGTCTTCGACGTCGTCGAGGTAATACTCGATTGCTTGCCGAATCACTTCTGCGCGGCTTCGGTTCATTCGTCGTGCCGCCGAATCGATGCTGTGCACCAATTCGTCCGGGAGTCTTGCGCTGACCTGAGTCATTGGCTCCTCCTTCCCCGGAACAATCCCAGGTAGATACCAATGGTATCACGTGACATTAACTGGAACCACTCAGGGTGGCCGGAGCCGGCGGCTGAGGAGACCTGCAACACTCGAAAACAGAGGCCCAGAACGCGAAAATAATTGAACCACGAAGAAGCAAAGAGCACTAAGGTATTTATTTACAGTGTCTTTTTTGTAATCTTCGATTCTCCGTGGTTCAAACGTATTTCTGTCTCTTGAGGAACTCGCCTGCTGCCTCCCCTGGCTTTTGTGGGTGCCCAGGCTACCAGCCGCCTGACGCGCCGCCACCTCCGAAGGAGCCGCCCCCGCCCGAGAAGCCTCCACCTCCGCCCGAGAAGCCCCCGCCTGACGATGCAAAGGTCGTCCAGCCGGGATGGGTTGATCTGAAGGAGCGGCCCCAACCGGAGTGCCAGGTCATGGTCCTCAGAATGGGAAAGCCGATGACCCAGCCGGCCAACAGGATGAGCCCGTACTTGCCCAAGAAGACCAAAGGAAACGTGCCGTAAAACGGCATCAAAAACAGGTAGAGGAACCAGCTCTGCCCGCCCTTGCCGAAGATGGCCGTGACGGAGAAGGTCCCGATGACGACGAAGAAGATCAGGGCAGTGAAGATCTTGGCAACGAGTGGCTCGTTTCTGGAGGCCTGGCCCGGATCGGGCAATTCGACAGCCTCGCCACGGATCAGGCCGGTCAGAGCGCCGGTGGCCTCGGTGATGCCGCCGGTGAAATCACCCTCGCGAAAACGGGGTGTCATGATGCCGTCGATGATGCGTTTGGCTGTGACGTCGGGGATGGCCCCTTCAAGCCCATAGCCGACTTCGATGCGGATTCTGCGTTCCTCTTTGGCTACCAGGACCAGGACGCCGTCATCGACGCCCTTTTGTCCCAGTTGCCAGGTCGAAGCGACCTCGAGGGCGTAGTCTTCCAACACCGCACCCTCGAGGTTGGGCACGGTCAGGACGACCAGCTGGCTTCCGGTGTCGATTTCCAACTGTTCGAGAGTGGTTTCCATCTGGGCCTGTAAGTCATCGTCGATCATTCCCGCAAGATCGTTGACCCGTCCACCGAGGTAAGGGACCTCCTTGGCGAGGGAGACCAGGGGCAGGATGGTGAGCAGCAGGGCAAGCACAAGCGTGGTCGGACTGAAATCTGAGGTGTGGGAGGATGGTCCTTTTAACGCCCAACGTTCAACGTTCAACTTCGAAGTCATCGGTCTTTAATCCGAAGGCCGTCGGCCAGTTCGTCGATATCATCCGGCCGGATCTCGACGCCGTG
>DAOWGJ010000356.1 GCA_030637505.1 Holophagae bacterium | reverse complement strand
CCGGGTGAGTGAAAGATCAGGGGCCTCATTGGGCTGCCACCAGAAGAATGCGGCAAGAGCGAGGGCGACCGCCGCTGCCGACCAGGCCAGGAACTCTCGGACTCGGCTGATTGAATTTGCAGCCTGGTTGCGTTTAATCGATGCATCTGGAGTTGACCCGAGCGCCTCAGCCAGTTCAAGCCGCGCATCACCGATCCATTGCAGTCGATCCCTCGGCTCACGTTCGAGACAT
This sequence comes from Holophagae bacterium, assembly GCA_030637505.1. Lineage (GTDB taxonomy): Bacteria > Acidobacteriota > Thermoanaerobaculia > Thermoanaerobaculales > Sulfomarinibacteraceae > DAOWGJ01. Next base: position 6,205 of record DAOWGJ010000356.1, on the reverse strand, counting down.
CGGGTCACCAGACGTCGCAGGGCCGACGGTGTGTTCCGGGGCAGAGCATCGAGGTCGGGCGCCTCTTTGAGGACCGAAGCCAACACGTCTGAGACCGTCTCTCCCTCGAAGAGTTTGCGTCCGGTCAGCATCTCCCACAGTACGACGCCGTAAGCCCAAATGTCGGCGCGCCTGTCGACCTTCTTGCCCCGTGCCTGCTCGGGGCTCATGTAGGCCGCGGTGCCGAGGATGACGCCCTCGAGGGTCGCGTGGCGGGTGATGGTCGGCGACAACGAAACGCTGGTCTCGCTGGTCTCGGTCTCCCACGCCTTCGCGAGCCCGAAGTCCAGCACCTTGACCATGCCGTCGGGCCGCACCCGGATATTCGCCGGCTTGAGGTCACGGTGGACGATCCCTGCCTCGTGGGCCGCCTCGAGAGCTTCGGCGATCTGAACGGCAATCGCGATTGCCTCCTCGATCCCTATGGGCCCGCGAGCGATCACCTCGTCGAGTCCGTCGCCTTCGACCAATTCCATCACCAACACATGCTTCCCGTCGAGGTGCTCGAGACCAAAGAGGATCGCGATGTTTGGGTGGTTCAAGCTCGCCAGCACTTTGGCCTCGTGTTCGAAGCGGGCGTGACGATCGGGATCCTCCGCGAAGTCTTCCGGCAGCATCTTGAGGGCCACCTCACGACCCAGCTTGATGTCCTCGGCCCGCCACACTTCCCCCATGCCGCCGGCGCCGAGGGCCGCGGTGATTCGGTAAAAGGAAAGGTCTGTTCCTATCATTGACTCACGACCTCCGACAACCAGTTGACAACCACGGTAGGTGGGTCGGGTGGGTTCTGATTTGACAGAGCCCGAAACAAGATCCGTGATCCATCCGGCACCGGGTCATAGAGCTGAAACAGCCTGGTCCCCATGTACCCTCCAAAGAGTACTTCCGGCTTGCCGATTTCAATCGTCTGTCCGTTCGTTCGGACTGGAACCACGACAAACTGTCCGGCGGCGTCTTGGTAAAGGACCTCACCGGTGTCAGGGATCCAACGAGGCCATACTCCGCCCTCGGTTGACAGCTGCCAGTGCTTTCCGGTGCCCGACGAGGATGTCACATAGATCTCGAATTCTCCCGATTCGTTTGACGTATAAGCAACCCAACGGCCGTCAGGCGAGAAGGTCGCGTGCTCCTCGACAAATTGGGTCGAGCGAAAGACCTCGAGCTGTCGATCACCTGAAAGCTCAATGAGCATCACGTCTTTACCGAAATCCTTGCTCTGGCTGGCCAAGAGAAGGCGCTTACCGTCCGGTGATACCGAGCTTGGGTAAAGTGCTTTCTCTCCGCCGATCACCAACTCCGGATCGTCGCTTTCGCCGGGAGTCAGGCGAAAAATCGCCAGTGGGCCGTTGGCATTGGAGCTGTAATACAAGTCGCGACCGTCAGGTGACCAGGTCGGGAAATACTCTTCGCCATCGTCGAATGTGACCCGAGAGCGTAGATTGCGGTCGACGTCGTAGATCCAGATGTCATGGGTGCCGATTGCTTCGTTCGTTACCGGCACCGCGACCCTCGTTCCATCAGGAGACACTGCCAATGAGAAGTAGGATCCGGAATCACCGAGCACACCGAGTCTGTTGCCGGCCCGGTCCAGCCATACCAAATCACGGCGGCCCTCGTACTCACCCTGTTGGAATGTCAAGACCTCGCCTGTCGCTGAAAACACACCTCGAGCGGCGCCGCCAACGATCATGACGTCGTCAGCAAGTTGGGTTTCGTTCCCCGAAAAAGTCAATTTCTCGGTATCAAACGGCCTTGCCATCAGTGTGGTTCCGCGAAGAAACAGGAGGTGCTCACCGGCAAATTGCACAGCCCCCGGCGATCTCATCAATTCCTTATCGGTTTTCCCGTCCAAAGACCCGACCATGATTGTGTTGGCGTCACTGCCATGAACGCTGCGAGCCACATAGAGAAACCGTTGGCCGTCTGGAAGAAACCAGGGGTGGCGGTGGGAGTTGTCGCCGCGCGACTCATCAAAAGTCGTGAGTTGTTCGGGTTCTCCGCCCTCGGCAGACACGGTGAAGAGAGGAGTATTGGAGTCAGGCGTATATACAATGTCTCCGTTGGAGTTCCATGTGGCCCCCTTACCGTTTCTCGATGACGCCAACGTTCTGATTGCACCGCCTTCAACAGGAATGATTTTCAGAGCTGTACCGGTTCTGGTGAAGAACCCTATCTCTTGACCGTCTGGTGACCAGAATGGGTATTGCGCTGCATCCGTGCCTCCGAGGCAATTGATATCGACGCTATCAATTCTCCTGACACAAAGGCTGACCCTACCGGTTTGGTCTCGTAGAGTGAAGGCGATGCGGCTGCCGTCCGGTGACAGCTCCACCGGGCCCGGTCCGAGACCTTCGAGGTGGAACTCTGATCCCTCAGGGGAGTGAATAGAGAATCGAACGACTCGGGCGTTAGATGACGAATCCTCGAAGACCGTCAACGTCGTTGCGATGGCTATGACGGCGAACAACGCCGCTACCGCCCACGGCAACAACTGAAATCTTGCGGATTCAGGCTTCGAGATTTCCGATTCTGTTCCTGCCTCGGGCTCTTCAGTCAGCTCCAACCGTGCGTCACCGATCCATTGCAGCCGGTTCTTTGAATCTCGATCCAAACATCGGTTAAGCAGTCTTTTGATCGACAACGGCGTGTTTTTCGGCAGCTCTTGCATATCGGGATCGCGAGTCAACACTGCGGCCAGCAGATCGGACACCGTCTCACCCTCGAAGAGCTTGTTCCCGGTGAGCATCTCCCAAAGCACCACACCGAATGCCCAAATGTCAGCTCGACGGTCTACTTTCTTGCCACGCGCCTGCTCTGGGGACATGTAGGCGGCCGTTCCGAGGATCACGCCTTCGACCGTTGCGTGCCTGGTCACCGTTGGTGAAATCGACAGGGAGGAGTCGCCAGCATTGGTTTCCCACGATTTTGCGAGACCGAAATCCAAAACCTTGACTGTTCCGTCCGTACGAACCCGGATGTTGGCCGGTTTGAGATCTCGGTGAACAATGCCTGCCTCGTGCGCGGCTTCCAGGCCGTCCGCGATCTGGAGGGCGATCGAAATGACATCGTCCAGCGGAATCGGCCCGCGGGCTATCAACTGGTCGAGGCCTTCGCCTTCCACAAGCTCCATCACCAGTACATGTGCGCCGTCGAAATGCTCGAGCCCGAAAAGGGTAGCGATGTTCGGATGGTTCAGCGAACCCAGAACCTTCGCCTCGCGCTCGAATCGGGAGTGGCGGTCGGGGTCCTCCGCAAAATCCTCCGGGAGGACCTTGAGTGCGACCTCACGGCCGAGTTTGTCGTCGGTCGCGCGCCATACCTCTCCCATCCCGCCCTTTCCCAGGACGGCAGTGACCTCGAAGTTGCCGAGACATTGACCGACAGATACTTTCATGTCAATAGAAACCGAGACTGAATATACATTATCTAACATAACCATACAAAGGTGGATTAGCTTCCCTTAGAACACACAGAGTTTTGAGCAGCTGCACGAGAGGGAAGAAAAACGGCACTCCCAAGGTTGATACCAGGGCATGCGTTATATTTTTCTTCTTGCCGGCCACACCAGCCTCGCTCTTGGTTTCATCGGTATTTTTGTGCCTTTGCTGCCAACTACGCCGTTCGTATTGTTGGCGGCCGCGTGTTATTCACGAGGATCCAAGCGTTTCCATGCATGGATTCATGAGCACCCTCGCTTTGGGCCCATGATCAACTCATGGCGGGAACACGGGGCTATCGGTTCACGAGCGAAGGTCGCCGCCGTAATCACCCTTGTTATTTCGATCACTTTTTCCGCGATCCGGCTTGATGGGCAGTGGAAACTCGTTGCGGTTTGTGTCGGAGCGGCCGTGTTGACAATAATCCTGAGCCGCCCCACGGCGGGCAACGAAATCAAAGGAGAGAGTCTTGAAAACAGCTATTGACATCATCCTGGACAAAAAAAGCGACATCGTTCATGTCACCAAGGATCAGAGCCTGGCGGAGGCCATCGACCTGATGAACAAGAACAAGATCGGCGCCATCCTGGTCAAGGAGAACGACGAAATGATCGGAATTTGGACCGAGCGGGACTATCTGCGCAGCAGCAGCGATCCCGAATTCAACCCCAATCAAGCCCAAGTGGGCGATCATATGACCTCGCCGCTGCACTTCGCTTCGCACGACGCCACCCTGACACAGTTGGAGGAGATGTTCCTTGGTCTTTTTCTACGTCACATTCCGGTGAAGAAGGACAACGTATTCCTTGGCATGGTCTCCATCGGTGACGTCCTTCGCGCCAGCCTGCTTGAAAAGGATCATCAAATCACTGAGCTGAATTCTTTGGCCAGCTGGCAGTACTACGAGAACTGGGGTTGGGATCGCCAGAAAAAGTAGGTTCATCCAGGCGGTTCCCAAGCTGATCATCACCGACCGTCGCCGGAGGGGACCAGCCGCCAGAATTCCGCGGCCTGTTCACAATGTGCACGGCTCGCGCTAGACTGTTGAGAGGTTGAAGAGATGATCAAAATTCATGTGATCGACGGCAACGGCACGGCATCCGACCGGGTGTTCGAGAAAGATTCGGTGTTGGTCGGGCGCTCGTCCAGGCTCGACCTCACCCTGCCCGATCGCGCTCTCTCCCGGCAGCACGCCCGAATCTTCTGCATCGACGGTCGCTGGTTCGTCGAAGATCTCGGCTCCCGAAACGGGACTTTCGTCAATCAGGTGCGTCTCGAGGGACCGAAAGAGATCCAGTTGGGAGACCGCGTAAACCTCGGTTCGTGCTCTCTTCAGCTGGGCGGAAAAGGCAGTGGATCTCAGACGACCTCCTCTGTTGGGAGCAGTCACACTCTCTATCGTTCTGCTGCCGAAATCGCGAGCCAGGATCTCTCAGTGGAGGCGTCGGACGCAGGTGACGACAAGGCCGTTCTTCGTCTCGCCGAACGGCTGCGCACCCTCAACGAGGTGCATCGGGCCCTCGACCAATCCATCGAACTCGAAGAGTTGCTCGAATTGATCCTGGACCGTGCATTCGACCACCTGCGCCCACAAGAAGGAGTGATCTTCCTCAAAGGCAGCGATGGCAGGGTCTACCGAGCGGCCAGCCGAACGGTTCACGGAACGACGGCCTCACCTCTGGAGTCGCACAGCCTCTTCGAGGAGGTCATGGAAAAAGGCCAGGCCGCCCTGGTACTTGATGCCGCGGTCGATCAACGATTCAATCAGGCGGCGTCACTGATCAGTGCGGGAATTCGCAGCCTCGTGGCGGCGCCTCTCCTCGACCCCAACGGAGCCATGGGCATGATTCTGCTCAGCTCGAGCCTCGCCATTCGCCAGTTTACCGAGGAGGACATGGAGCTCCTCGCCTCCCTGGCATCGGTGGCCGCCATGCGCATCCGCAACACCCGCCTCGCCGCCGAGGCCGCCGAACGCCAAAGGCTGGAGCAGGAGGTGAGCCTCGCCCGCCATATCCAGGTGGCCCTGCTGCCGAAGTCGATCCCGCAACCGGCCGGCTATGTGATCCACGGCGGGAACATCCCGTCACGGGGCGTTTCAGGCGATTTCTACAAGGTGATCGAGCGCGTCGAGGGCCGCGAGTGTGCGGTCCTTCTGGCGGACGTCTCCGGCAAGGGAATCGCGGCGTCGCTGCTGACAGCCTCGCTGGAGGCCCTTTCGGCCGCGCCCATTGAAGAGGGTTCCGATCCTGACGCTGTATTCAGCGGGGTTTCCCGCATGCTCTTCGCCAGAACTCCTCCTGAGAAGTACGCCACAGCCTTCCTGGCATTCCTCGATGTCGTATCGGGCACTATCCGCTACGTCAACGCCGGCCACAACCCCGGTCTCGTGGTACGTTCGAATGGTGAGACCGTGTGGCTCAAGTCCACCGGTCCACCACTGGGCCTTCTCCCTGTGGCCAGTTTCAGTGCTGCCGAAGTTCAGTTGGAGCCCGGATCGACATTTATTGTATATACCGACGGCATCACTGAAGCCGAAAATCCCGAGGAGGAGGAGTTCGGCGGGGACCGACTTCTCGAGGTCGGCGTACGGCACCGGGATGCACCCCTTCCTGACCTGGCAGCAGCAGTCGAGCGTGAAGTCGAGGACTTCGTCTGCGGAGTGCCTTTTGCCGACGACCGGACCCTGGTGATCCTGCGCCGGGTGTGACAAGCACCGAGCGCCGGTTCGG
>DAOWGJ010000041.1 GCA_030637505.1 Holophagae bacterium | reverse complement strand
TACTCCTACTCGATCACCCTCGGCAGGACTCCCCCAGGGCGCCCGAAGTGGGGTACGGCATCAGGCGGCTCTCCATCCGCTGGGGCGACGAAGGTCTCCCGCTGAGGGGAGTAGTAGAGGCACCCGACCTCTTCCGGCGGCCGCGACCGGATGAAGGTCTCCGCGCGATCAAGCATCTCCAACCATCGTGTTTTCAACGCCGGCAGGTCAACAGGCTCAACCAACATCAAACGGGCAAAGTCCTCAGGGCGGTACCTGCCCCGCCGCCGCAGGAGGTCGAGGAGACCCAGAGGCGTGAACCCCGGGTCCTTGCCGGCTGCCGCCCAGCACAGGGCGCCCAATGGGACTACCCGACGGTCGATGTCCAGGACATCGAGATAGTCCCGAGGCTCGTCGCGGCCGACCAGGGCAAGGAGCTTATTGACGGCGAGGTCGATCCGGTGCAGCCGGAAACCGACCCCGGCATCTTTGACAGGGGGCAAGAAACGCCATGCTGAGTCGTGGGCCCACTCGACCTTTGTTCTCTGCGAGCCCTCGCTGACAATGGCCCGCACGAATCCAGGCTGAGCCATCTCGAGCTCCAGGGAGAATCCTTCGGCCTCGAGAAGTCGCCGGTCTTCGTCGAAAGCCACGGCCACCCGTTCTTCTGAGTCATGGAAGTAGTCGAGGTCATCGCTGAACCGAAGCGTGTTTGGCCCGAGGTGAAGGGCTGCTCCTCCGGCAAGGTAACTCCCGAAATCCCGGTTGGCAGCGAGCAGACGTGCCAGTCTCTCCTGAAACGGGGTTAACGGCATAAGCGGGCCCCCAGTTCCCAGCCTTCACGGCCCCCGAATTTCATCAACCGATCGGCCACCCAAGGAATGTCCTCCTGGGTAATACGGTAGGTGGGATCGAAGGACCAGAAACACCGGGCGTGAAACCGTTCAAACGCCCGCCGGGCCTCGCGAACCCGGACCATGTTGCGAGCGGTCTCGGCATCGAGCGTGCGCCGGCTCTTGGCGCCGCCCCGGCGACCGATCTCCGCAAGGTACTGCTTCACAACCTTATCCATGCATTTAACGTATACCGCTTATGTTCTTTCGTCAATGCTCAAACGAACAACCCGCCCTTCCTAAGAGGGTGCATCCCAGCCTCCCAGCATCCAAGCTTCAAGGCATTTCTTGACCCCGATCAATGGTTTTTTCCAAAACTCAGGCATCATCTCCGGGTGGAGGGCGTATGAAGCTCGCTCGCGTTCTGCCGGCACGACGATGGGTTCAGGTAGTGATGACTCTGGTCATTGTCGCCATCGGCGTTCAATTCACTCTGTGGGTTACGGCCCATCTCAACGGGCGCATGCCGTCGGTGTCCCGGCCCCCGGGGGCCGAGGGGTTCTTGCCCATCGACGGCATGATGGCGACCCGGCACCTGCTCTATACCGGGGAGATCGACCCGATCCACCCCGCCGGACTGGCGATTTTCCTCGGAATCTGCGTGATGTCGGTCGTCGTTGCCAAGAGTTTCTGCTCCCATCTGTGCCCCGTGGGACTGGTGTCGGAGTGGTTGGGGCGGTTGGGCATTCACCTGGTCGGTCGAAGCCTGACCCCGCCCAAGTGGTTGGACATTCCGCTCCGAGGAATCAAGTTTCTGCTCTTCGGGTTCTTCGGCTGGGCTGTTTGGTTTGCCATGTCGCCCCGTGAGATCGAGGCTTTCCTGCTGAGTCCCTACGCCAAGGTCGTCGATGCCAAAATGTGGGCCTTCTTCGCCCCGCCAAGCACAACGACCATCGTCGTTCTCGGCATCCTGGTCGTCGGCTCGGTCTTCGTCAGGGATCTTTGGTGCCGCTACCTTTGCCCTTACGGCGCACTGGTCGGCGTGCTCGGGCGTTTCGCCATCTTCAAGATCGGTCGGGACGCGGACCTCTGCACCGATTGCCGGGCCTGTACGGCGGTATGCCCCGCTCGCTTGCCGGTCCATCGTCTCTCCCGGGTCTCGTCGATTGAATGCACCAGTTGCCAGGATTGTGTGCTGTCCTGCCCGGTCGAGGGCTGCCTCAATATCCGGGCCCCTCGGGTCTTCGGAGGGTGGCAGCGGTGGATGAAGCCGGTGACCGCGGTCGCCCTTGCGGTCGGCCTGTGGGTCGTCATCGTCGGCGGCTTCCGCGTGACCGGCTATTGGCATAACGACATTTCCGAGAGGGAATACAACCATCGCATCCAGGAAATGAACTCGCCGCTCTATTCTCACATCGGAGGCACTGCGCCGGCGGAGGAATAACTCTCAGCTGACAGCTGAGGCGCTTGCAAAAAGACCCCGGGATGCTGGACCGTTACCAATGAACCCATGGTCTAGTTTTGAACCGCAAAGACGCAAAGAGCGCCAAGGGTTTTTATCTCAATACTTTCTTTGCGTTCCCTTTGCGGTCTTGGCGTCTTTGCGGTTCAATTGTTTTCTCGTTCGGCCCCTCTCGGTTCCCTCTCCGCCGGGTTTGGAATACCTTCCCGCGCTGTAGCGGTTATGATTAGTTACCGTGGACAGAGGCATACTATCCGATGTGGCCCTGCTGACCCACCTCAGTGAGGAGGATCGGGCAGCGGTGATCGCGGCAGGATCTCTTGTGCGTCTGACGAAAAGTGAGATCCTTTTTCACGAGGGCGAACCGGCCGACGCGATCTTCGCGCTGCTCGAAGGGCGCATGAAGCTGGTGCGCTATTCCGAAAAGGGTCGTGAACTGCTGATCCACCTGGTCAAGCCGGGGCAAAGTTTTGCCGAGGCCGCTCTTTTCGGCGCGGGGACCTATCCTGCGACAGCGGAAGCCATCGAGCCGTCGGAGTGCTGGCGCCTGCCTCGTGAGAGGTTGCTGGCCCTGTTGCAGACTCGCCCCGAGCTGGGCCTGGCGATGTTGGCCTCGATGGCGATGTGGACCCGGCGCCTGGCAGGCAAACTCCAGCTCTTGACTCAGCGCCGGGTGGAGGAACGCCTCGCGGTCTACCTTTTCTCCAGGACCGGAGGCGAGCTGCCCTCACCCGGCGAGACCGTGTCGCTGGGCGCACCGAAACATCTGGTTGCCGCGCAGTGCGGAACCGCTCCTGAGGTCCTGTCCCGGACATTCAAGAAGCTCGAAGACGCTGAAATCCTCAGGGTCGGTAGCGACCATGTTGTAGTGCTCGATCCCACCAAACTGAGAGACCTCGCCGAGTGGATCGGAGATGGTGAATAGGAGGAAAGATGTCGTTCAAAGAACCTCTCTTGTTTGTTTTCGTGATTTTGATCAGCGTGTCGGGAATCGCGGGAGCCGCAGATTTGGAGCATCGTCCAGGCCCCTCCCTCGTGATCCGTGACAAGGGTGTGAGCGAGCCGGTTTTCTTACCGCCGAGGGTGACTGGCGCAAAGGTTGCCACGGCAACTTTCGAGGTGACCTACAACGGGTTCTCCGCCGAGGCGCAAACCGCCTTCCAGGCTGCCGTCGACATCTGGAGTCAGAAGATTACGTCGCCGTCGGTGATTCGCGTCGAGGCAAACTGGACGCCGCTCGAAGAAGACGTGCTCGGCTCTGCAGGAGCCAATAGAAATTGGCGTGGCCTCCCCTCCGACCCGAACACCTGGTATCCCGACGCCCTGGTAGACGCCCTCGCCGGCTATGACGTCGGCGAGGGGGAGTTCGACATCGTGGCGTCCTTCAACTCAGAATATGACCGCTGGTACTTCGGCGCCGACGGCAACACGCCGATAACCCGAACCGACCTGATGAGCGTCGTGCTTCACGAGCTGTGCCACGGTCTCGGTTTCAGTGGTTCGGCGTCCGTTGACGAAGGGCTCGGGAGCTGGGGGACCGATGGGTTTCCCGTGATCTTTGATCGCTTCACAGAGGACGGCGCCCAAACCGCGATCATCAACACAGGCGTTTACCCGAACCCCTCGGAGGCCCTGGCCTCGGTGCTTCAGAGCGGCAGCGTCTTCTGGGGTGGTTCGAACGCCGTGGCAGTGAACGCCGGCGTACGTCCGCGGCTCTTTGCACCCTCGGAGTGGGAACCAGGTTCGAGCTACTCCCACCTCGACGAGTCCACATACCCGGCCAGTGACCCCAATAGCCTGATGACTCCATACATCGGCAGGGGCAGCGCCATTCATGACCCCGGGCCGATCACGCTGTGCATCTTCGAGGATCTGGGCTGGGCCACCTCAGAGACCTGTGGTGAACCCGTGGAGGGCTGTAATGCCCTCTACGACGACGGGAACTCGAGCGATGCCGCATGGTTCGGGGGAGGCCTTGCGGGAAATCCGAACTTCATGATGGCCGTTCATTTCCGACTGTCCGATTTCGGATACCAACCGGGCCAGGTCGAGATCACCGGATTTTGTGCCGGCAACGACCTGGACCTCACCGGAATTGGTGGACCATGGGCCAATCGAGTCTTCGTGTACCCCGACGACTCGGGCAGACCCGATGACTCGGTGGTGCTCGGTCAGGGAGATATCAGCACCGGCGACGGCACCGGCCTGGTGACGGTGGACTTTGGGGCGCCCGTACTTCTCAACGGTGATTTCTGGGTGATCAACCGCGGTGACCCGGCGCACGCGGGTGTGGACTTCAACATGGAAATTGACTCGGCTGCCAACGTGGGGCGCAGCTTTGTGTCGGGCACCGGCATCGCCGGGCTTGCCCTCACCGACAGCGGGAACTACATCCTGCGTGCGAACCTGCAACCCACTGGCGGCGGTGGAGGCGGGGGTGGTGACATCTCATACTGGGTGGCTGCTGTCGCCCGCATCAGCGGTGCCGGCGGGAGTCAGTGGCGGACCAACCTTGGCGCCTTCAACCCTTCCGGTTCGCTCGTGAACGCTTTGATCAGTTACCGCCGCACCGGCGGCGGCACCTTCTCGAAGACGGTTTCGATCCCAGCGGGGGGCCAGGTGGTGCTTGAAGATATCGTCGGCTTTCTCGGCTCGAGTGGTTCCGGCTCGCTTGAGGTCTCGTCCGACGAAGACCTGCTCGTCGGTTCACGCACGTACAACCAGAGCGCCACGGGGACCTTCGGCCAGTACCTCGATGGTCACCGGCCTGACGACGCCTTTTCCGCCGGCGACACCGTGTGGCTGACGATGCTCGAGGAGAGCGCGGCCTTCCGCACCAACATCGGATTCACCAACAGCGGGAGCACGAGTGCCCTGCTGCAAGTGACGCTCTTCAACAGCTCTGGGGGTCAGCTGACGGTTTTCACCCTGCTGGTCCCAGCGGGCTCGAATGTGCAGGAGAATCAGCCGTTTCTCAATAGAGCTGGATCAAGCAACATTCGCGCTGCAACCGCCTCGGTCGAGATCATGTCGGGTTCAGGCGTGATCGTCTACGGATCGGTGATTGACAACCTGACGGGGGACCCGACGACGATTCCGGCGAAGATCGAGCCGTAGATCGTTGTATTTCGCCCATCGCCGCCGGACACTGGTGAGAAGCACATCCGCGCGCCCTGAAGGACGCGCCTACACTGAACTCTCTGAACCATAATGACTTCAAATCTGTAGGCGGGTCCTTCACAGGCTGTCTCAAAAGACCATTATTGAACCTTGGGACCATCTGAGACGAGGCGTTTTCGAAATGTGGATGGTCGTGGTCGCGCAAGCTAAAGCATGCGCCTACATAAAGAAACGAATGAACGCAGATTGTAGTCGGGTCCTTCAGGGCCCGTTCTCG
>DAOWGJ010000103.1 GCA_030637505.1 Holophagae bacterium | reverse complement strand
TCACCGGTGCCCCATTGCCACTTTGTCACCACGACGACCCACAAGACCCTGCGTGGTCCCCGGGGCGGCATGATCTTGTGCACAGAGGAGTGGGCCGCGGCGATCGACAAGGCGGTCTTTCCCGGGGTGCAGGGTGGGCCGCTGATGCATGTTATCGCCGCCAAGGCGGTGGCCTTCGCCGAAGCTCTCGAACCGGAGTGGAAAACCTACCAGCAAAAGGTGATCGAAAACTCCGCAGCTCTGTGCGCCGCGATGAAGGCCAAGGGTTGGCGCATTGTTTCCGGGGGCACCGACAACCACCTCTTCCTGATCGATCTGGGCGCCGACTTTATCTCCGGCAAAAAGGCCGAGCGCTGGCTGGGTTTGGCGGACATCACCGTCAACAAGAACACCGTGCCCTTCGACACCCGCAAACCCTACATCGCTTCGGGTCTGCGCATTGGTACGCCCGCCATCACCTCGAGGGGCATGGGTGTGGCGGAGATGGAGATCATCGCCACCCTGATCGACCGCGTGCTGAGAGCGGACGAAGACAAGGAAGATCGGGTCAAACTCGACGCCTTCCACGCAGAGATGGAGGCCGTCAAGGCCGAGGTGTATCAGCTGACGGAGAAGTTTCCGTTGTATTAGCAATTCGTCGGACGAATTGCAGGGGCCCTTCGGGCCAGGGCTCAAGCTGGCGCCGGCGATAGACTCCGAGAGCGCCCCTTCTCCAACGGGACGTGCCACTCCACGGCGATACCCTCAGCAAACGCATCTCGGCAAACGCCGTAGGGCGCCGAGAACCGTGTCAGCGTCCGCGGTAGATGGCAGTAACCAGATGCCGCGTAGGGGCACGGCGTGCCGTGCCCGTGCTCAATTTCCGTCCGGGTCTGGTGCCAGAAGGCTTTGGGAAGTTGGCCGAAGCGGGTGGGATTGAGGTTTACGGCCCCGGTTGGCAGTCGCGGAAGCTGTCATCTGAGGCTGTCGCTGTTTGCTGATCCTGTAGCTGCACCTGTTCGCCGACGTCGCCTCTGTCCCGGTCGCTGACCTTATCTCCCAGCACCACCTTGACAACTCAGGCACCGCGCCTTAGACTGTACTCAGGCAAGTTGCTTGAGGAGGTCTGAGTGCCACTGAAAACCCGGAATATCACCGAGACCGAGTTGGCCCTGTTGCGTCTGCTGTGGAAGGGTGGCTCCTCGACCATTCGGGAGCTGACCGACCAACGCTACCCCGAGGGTTCGCATTCCGAGTACGCGACGGTCCAGAGTCTGTTGGACCGCTTGGTGACCAAGGACTGCGTTCGCCGGGAGAAAAAGGGTCGGCTCAACGTCTTCACCGCGACGATCAGCCGGACAGAACTGGTTTCGCGGCGGCTGCGTGAGACGGCTGACGCCCTGTGCGACGGGTCCCTTGCGCCCCTCCTGTCCCATCTGGTCAGGGTGTCCGATCCCACGGCTGACGAGGCCGAAGCTCTTGAACGGCTGATCGAACGCCTGGCCGAAGAAGACGCTCCAGAGACCGAGAGCTCCTGATCATGGAGATTTTCTTTCTCTCGGTGATGAGCAGTGCGATGGTCGCTGCCGTGCTGGCTGGTGCCGTCACCCTGCTCGGTATGCGCGTGAGGCGACCGGCGGTGCTCCATCTCCTGTGGGTCCTTGTCCTGGTCAAGCTCTTCGTGCCGCCGGTATTTGAGTTTGCACTGCTTCCGGTGCCATCGGCTGGGGAGGTCGCAGTTGAAGGTGCGGTAGCCGGAGTTGCCGGCACTCCAGCCGAATTGGCCTCCCTTGGGCTTGGTTCGTGGACAGTGGTTGGGTGGTCGCTGGTGGCCCTTTGGGTGGCGGGCAGCCTCGCGGTCTTGGCCGTCACCTTGATCCGATTGCGCAGGTTCTCGGCGGTCATGAAGCGGGCTCGTCCCGTCAATGCAGCCATGGCGAAGAAAATCGACGCGCTGGCCACTGCGGTCGGCTGTTCACGGCGGCCGCGGGCGTTGGTGACCGACGCGGTGATGTCGCCCCTGGTCTGGAGTGCCGTCGGTCGGCCCCGTTTGGTACTGCCCCGGCAACTGATGGCGAAGCTCAGTGACGGCCAACTAGACACGATCGTCGCCCACGAGTTGGCCCATCTCAAAAGGGGCGACGACAGGGTCCGGTGGATCGAGTTGGCGGCGCTGATCGTCTTCTGGTGGAACCCGACGACCTGGATCGCATCACGATGTCTGCGCGATGCGGAGGAGGCCTGCTGCGACGCGATCGTCGCCCGCACTTTGCCCGCCCAGGTCGAGGACTATGCACAAGGCCTGGTTCAGGCCGTTCGAAATCTGATAACTCCGGAACCGTCCCCATTGGTCGCGGCCAGCGGCCTCGGGCGACCGGCCCTGATCGAAAGGAGAATCCGTACTATGTTCAACCAGAAAGCCCCCCTGCCCCTGAGTGTGCCGGCCCGCCTTCTCATCGTTCTGATCGCTGTGGTCGTCCTCGGTTTCAGTCCGATGTTGACGGCTCGGGAGGGATCGGTGGCAGATCAGCCGGAGACAGCAACAGAACTCTTCGGGGACCCCATGACGCTCCACCTCGACGGGGCTGATATCCATGATGTTCTGAATACTTTTTCGATGTTGACTGGGATTGAATTTGTTGTTGACCCCGAAGTCTCGGGGAATGTCACCGTCCGGCTGGACGATGTCCCCTGGGACAAGGCCTTGGACCTGATCTTACGGGAACACGGTTTGAGCTCAACCGTCATGGACGGTCGGATTCATGTCGGGAAGGCGAAGACCCTCGAGACGGTTTTTGAACACCACCAGCAGCCCAAGATCGAAGGAGAGTTCGAAGGCCGGCCGCTCTACCGCTACGTCGAGGAGGGAGCGATCACTGAGCCGAAGCGTGTCGACGGACCAAACCCACGCTACCCCGAGCAGGCACGCAAAGAGGGCATCAACGGCGTGGTCCTTCTTGAGTGCGTCATCGGCGAGGACGGCTCGGTGCGTGAGGTCGAGGTCGTGCAGTCCAACGCCAACGTATTGAGCGAGGCGGCGATCGAGGCAGTCGAACAGTGGACCTTCGAACCTGCGACTCTCGAGGAGGTTCCCGTTGCCGTCCGCTACATCCTGACCGTGAAGTTCAGGTTGCAGTAGCACGTTTGAGGACCTAGAGGCCCGGCCGGAAACATCAATACCATCCGCCGAAGGGTCTTGCGGGTGAGTTCGAGGAGCGAGGAGAAGATAGATGCCTTGCCCATCATTGACGACGAGTGACGAAGAAATCGCCCAACACCTCGCCGAAGGCGAGACGCAAGCCGCGCCAGCGGTGCCAGCGAACCCCCATCGGCCCAAAGGGTTGCGGCGGCATCGGCCCGGCTTCGTCGTTGCCGCTCCTCGAAGATGGAGGGGCATCGACTTCGTCACGGCGCCTAGAATCCGAGCCGATGGCGCTCGCAACGGGTAGTATCGGGGGGTTCCGGCCGGGCCTCTAACCGATGGTGCGCGGTGTACCATCGTCGGATGCAGAGTCGATCAGTTTCCAGGCGGGGCGCATTCTTGCCGACCAGCCGCGAGGAAATCGAGTCTCTCGGCTGGGATGCCCCGGACATCGTCCTGGTAAGCGGTGACGCCTACATCGACCACCCATCCTTCGCCGCTGCGATCCTCGGCCGGTGGCTGGAGCACCACGGCTTTCGGGTCGCCATCCTGGCGCAGCCGGATTGGCGTTCGGCCGATCCATGGCGGGCGTTGGGCCGGCCGCGCCTGTTCTGCGGGGTCAGTGCCGGCAACATGGACTCGATGATCAACCACTACACGGCCAACAAAAAACGCCGCAACGCCGACGCTTACTCTCCAGGCGGGCAGATCAATCTCCGTCCCGACCGGGCTACGAACGTCTACGTCCAGCGCTCACGCGAAGCCTTCAAGGGCGTGCCGGTAATCGCCGGTGGGGTCGAGGCGTCTCTCAGGCGATTGGCACACTACGATTACTGGTCGGACAAGGTCATGCCCAGCATCCTCCAGACCTCCAAGGCGCACTTGGTGGTCTTTGGCATGGGAGAGCGGCCGATCCTCGAGATCGCACGGCGACTGGATGATGGGGAGAGAGTCGAAGACCTCCGGGACATGAGGGGCGTCGCTTACCTTTTGGGGAAAAACGAGACCCTGCCGGACCACCGGTGGCAGGACTCGGCCGGCGACCACACGACCCTCGAACTGCCGAGTCTCGAGGCCGTTGAAGGCGACATGCGATCGTTCGCCGTGGCGACGCGGATCATCCAGCGGGAAACGAACGCGTTCAACGCCCGGCGCCTTGTGCAAGCCCACGGTGACCGCCGAGTCGTCGTCAATCCCGCCGATTTGCCGCTGTCGACACCCGATTTGGACGCCCTCCACGGTCTGCCCTATACGCGGAGTCCCCATCCCCGCTACCCAGACGCCATTCCGGCGTGGGAGACGATCAGGCACTCGGTGCAGATCATGCGGGGCTGTTTCGGTGGCTGTACGTTCTGTTCGATCACCCTCCATCAGGGCCGACCGATCCAGAGCCGAAGCCGGGAGTCGGTGATTTCAGAGATCCGGCACATCGCCACGAGCCCCGGCTTCGGGGGCCACATCAGTGATCTGGGTGGGCCGACAGCCAACATGTACCGCATGAGATGTTCGAAGCCGGAGGTCGAGGCGATCTGCCGTCGCCAAAGCTGCGTGCATCCGACGATCTGCAAGCTTTTGGACACGTCGCACAAACCGTTGATCGGCCTGATGCGCTCGAGCCGCCAGGTCCAGGGCGTGAAGAAGATCAACATCGCCTCGGGCATCCGTATGGACTTGGCCCGTCAGGATGGGGAGTATCTCGATGAGCTGGTCGAACACCACGTCGGCGGCCATCTCAAGGTAGCGCCGGAGCACTGCAGCGACTCCGTACTCAACTTGATGAAAAAACCTCCACAAAACACGTTCGAGGATTTTTCCAAGAAGTTCCGCGAGGTTTCAAAAAGGGTGGGCAAGGAACAGTACCTGGTGCCCTATTTCATCTCCAGCCACCCGGGCAGCGGCGTCGACGAGATGATCGACCTGGCGTTATTCCTCAAGAAAAACGGCTACAAGCCGCTCCAGGTCCAGGATTTCATCCCGGCGCCGATGGATGTCGCCACGTGCATGTACTACACCGGTCTCGATCCCCACACGATGAAGAGGGTCTTTTCGGCGAAGAGACTGACGGATCGCAAGGTGCAGCAGGTGCTGTTGCAGTTCTTCAAGCCTGAAAACTGGGCCGAGGTTCGCCGGATCCTGATGGAGGCCGGACGAAAGGATTTGATTGGGTCCGGTCCCGAATGCCTGATCTCGGCCAAGCCGCCACAAGGCGCATGGAGGGGCGAAGGGCCGAAAAGACGACGAGACGAAGGCGCTCCCCGGAAGACAGGCTACCGCCACGCCGCACGCAGAGGGTCCAAGAAGTAGGAAGGGACCTCTGAGAGCCGACAGCGTGGCTTCATGAAAAAGGCACAAAGAGAGTAGCCACAAAAATGCACAAAAAAGCACAAAAAAGGAAACGAGAAAAAGTCAATCTCTTCATTCAAGGTTGCTACGAACAATAGGATGGTTTTTTGTGTTTCTCTTCGTGTCTTTTTGCGCCTTTTTGTGGCTATTTTCCCCTCATCTCCCTCGAGTTCTGCAGGCGGCCGAGCTGACAGCCACTGATGTGCGGTGGGAGCACTGCCGTCCCAGCCAGACACCCAAGATCAGCCAGACAATAGAAAGAGGCGCAGCCACCCAGGCGGAGGCCAGAGCGCCCATTCCGGCCAGGCCCATCAAGGCCCACGACCAGGCGCCGATTTGGTCCCCGGCCCGGTAAACCGCAGTGTCGATAAAATTCTTGGCTTTGTAGCGAGCCGTCCGCGAGACGACGGTGTAAAGCACCTCTCGGGCCGGTCGGGTCAGCCCGTAGTTCATCGTCCGGCGTACAATTTGAAAGGCTGCGACCGCCAACAGGGTGGGTGCCGAGCCCAACCAGAGAAAGCCGATGATGCAGACTGCGGGCAGAAGAGACAAGGCCGCGGCCACCCCCCACCTCTTCATCAATCGGCCGGTGGCGAAGATCTGGATGAGCACGGTCAGGGTGTTGACCATCAGGTCGAGCCTGGCGAAAAACGCAGTGCGTGCGCCCCGATCTGCGAAGGCCTCCGAAACGACCTCAGCCTGAAGGAAGTAGAGGAAGGTGGCGGTGATTGTGTAGAGCAGCATGAACGCGGCGATGCTGAGCAGATAAGGGGATCCAATGACGGTGGTAATTCCCTCGCCCAGGCCTCCTCCGAGCCCACCTTCGCCGGTGGTGCTTTCGCCGTGACCCGGGCCTTCCTTGCAGAGACCCCCGGCCATCCGGGCTGCGACCTCCAACAGCGCCATCGACACCGGGAGCAAGAAAAGGGGATCGAGCCGGTCGGCAAGCATCGACGTCAGGCCGGACCCGACGATACCTCCTACTGTGACGCCGACCGCGATGAAACCAAAGAGACGGCGGGCCTGCTCTTGTGTGAAGAGATCGGCGAGAAACGACCAGAAGATCGACAGGACAAAGAGGTTGAAGACCGACGTCCAGACGAAGAAGACCCTGGCTAGCCAGAGCTCAGCCCCGCCCTTGAAAATCAGGCCGAGGACCAGGAAGAGCCCGATGTTCAGGGCGAAAAACCGGGAGGTGAAGGCAACGAAGACTTGCCGGGGCCACCTCGAAACCAGGGCCGTGTAAAGCGGGTGTGCAGCCAGCATCGCCACGAGGGTCGCGGCGAAGAGCCACGGGAGATCCCTGACGCCGCCGGCCAGCGCCATGGCGTCTCTCAGGGGGCGGATGACCGCGTAGGCGGTGAAGATGGCGAAACCATAGGCACAGGCCAGGAGCAGGGCCCGAATTTCGGAATCCTCCACTCCGACCATACGTCTCAGCAGGGCATGTCCCCGACGTTTCATCAGGACTCTCGGCTGGGCCTCTAGCTCTTACGTGTGTGCCACGCGGCCAGGACCTTGGCTTCTTTGTCTGCAGCCAGGCCGGCCCGGGGTTTGGCCCTTCGGTCCTCTGGCAGGGCGTTCCAGTAATCGAGGTTGGCCCTGGTCGTGTCTGCCAGGGGGCGGAAGGTCAAGCCCGCGGCCTTGGCCTTCTCGATGGACGCTGTCGAGAATCCGGCTTCCTCTCCAACGGGAGGGACCCAGACGGTCATCTCTCTCCAGGATTGGACCTCGTGCTCGGACAGAAAGTCCGCATCGACCCAGGTGAAGTCGATCTCGTTGTCGACCGTGGCCCGCATGCCGTGGAGCATTCCGGCGATGGTCATCGGCGACCGGGGCCCGACGCCGTTGAAGGTGTCGTAGTTTTTGTCCTCGACCAGGCGGATGAACCACTCGCCGAGATCGCGGCAGTCGACGAATTGTACGGGGTCGTC
>DAOWGJ010000180.1 GCA_030637505.1 Holophagae bacterium | reverse complement strand
GACGACCCCTTCCTGACCGATCTGGCATCACACGAGAATCGAGACTCCGGCTTCACCGTCGCAGACACTCGTCGTTTGCTCGATGGTATCTACGCCGACCTTCGCCGCACGGAAAGCCGACGTCTGGCCGAGTCTATTCAGGGTTCTCTCTTCGAAGTTCTTCGCCACGAAAACGACCAGGCGCACAGCCGAGGGGTGATGTCGGCGCCCTTCGTCGTCCTGGTAGCAACCGATATGCCCGCAATCCTGGCCGAAGTCGCGTGCCTCTCCAACGAGCGCGAAGCCCGGTTGCTCGCGATTCCCGCCTACCGCCAGCACATCGTCGAAGGACTGGCCGACGGCATCTTGCAGTACGCTCAAATCGTCGGAGGCATCGCTCCGGCCCAAGGAGACCAAGGATGAGTCAAAACAAGAACGAGATCTTCGTCGGCATCGACCTGGGCACCTCTCAGAGTTCCATTTCGACCTCGGATGGCGAGCACCACATGGTGGGGAGTTTCGTCGGGTGGCCGGTGGACATGGTTGCCAAGAAAATCCTGAAACAAAAGGTTCTGGTCGGACGGGACGCCCTGGAAAACCGTACGATGTTGGACCTCCACCGCCCCCTTGAACGCGGTCTCCTCAAGGAGGGCTCCGAAAAGGACCTCCTGGCGGTCCGCGAGTTGGTATCCCACCTGATGGAGGTCTCCGGAGTGGCCAAAGCCCACGCGGAAGGGGCCAAGGTCCGGGCAGTCATCGGCGTCCCAGCCGAGGCCCTTCGGGTCAACCGCCAGCATCTGAGAGAAGCGATCAGAGGATTCGTCGACCATCTGATTATCGTCTCGGAACCCTTTGCCGTCGCCTACGGCCTCGACGCCCTGCTCAACGCCATGGTTGTGGACATCGGCGCCGGAACGGCGGACTTCTGCGTCATGCAGGGGAGATTTCCAACCGACGACGACCAACGAACCCTGCCCAACGCCGGCGACTGGGTGGACGACCAGATTCTCAAGGCCCTCGGGGAGGAGCACCCGGAGCTGCGCGTTTCAGTTCACTCGGCCCGGACATGGAAAGAGAACTCCGGCTTTGTCGGAAACTCGAAGAAACCGGTGACGGTGACGACACCGGTCGCAGGAAAGCCGA
Source organism: Holophagae bacterium (assembly GCA_030637505.1). Lineage (GTDB taxonomy): Bacteria > Acidobacteriota > Thermoanaerobaculia > Thermoanaerobaculales > Sulfomarinibacteraceae > DAOWGJ01. The sequence continues at coordinate 5,641 of DAOWGJ010000180.1, read as the reverse complement.
CTGAGATCGACATTTCCACCGCGCTCAAACAGGCCTGCGAAGCCCTCGTTCCACCCATCGCCGAGACCATGCTCGATCTGATCGCCTCGGTCGAACCGGAGTTTCAGGAGAAGATCCGTAACAACATCATCCTCGCAGGCGGCACGGCGGCCATGCCCGGGCTGGCGGAGGCCCTGGAGGCCTCGATGAAGGCCTACGGCGGCGGCACAGTCCAGGTCGCCGAAGATCCCGTTTTCCAGGGTGCCGACGGCGGCCTGGCCCTGGCGATGGACGCACCCCGTTCGGATTGGGAGAAACTACCGGCGTAGGGGAGCTATCGGCTCTCAGCTATCAGTTCGAGCCGGCAAGTTGATCCGACGATTGGGCTAGCGCCAGACCAGCTGGACCCGGTATGCTGGGAGGCCGTTTTCGCATATCCGGCATCTGCTGAATTCTCGCCCCTGAAGGAGCTTACATGACTCGACCGCGGTACTACTTCACCGACGACAACGACAAGGTCACCCTCGATTTCGGAAATCTCGGGTTCGACTACCACCCATGCCCCTACAGGTTTGAGGCAGTGTACGAGTTGGGTGTTTGGCGGGCCCGGGGCGTCGTCGAGGAGACCACCATGACCTTGCCGGAAGGCAGCCAGTGTCTGCACTACGGCCAGCAGCTGTTCGAGGGCATGAAGGTCCACACCGGCGCCGACGGCAAGGTGTACGCTTTCAGGCCCGAGGAAAACGCCCGGAGAATGAACGACGGCGCCCGCTATATCCAAGGCCCGGAAGTCCCAGAGGAACTCTTCATCAGAGGTGTCGAGGAGGTCACTCAGGCCAATCTTCCCTACGTGCCACCCTTCGGAAGCGGGGCATCTCTCTACGTCCGGCCCTTCTACATCGGTATCGGAGACAACGTCGGCGTCAAGCCGGCCTCGAAGTACATCTTCCGGATCTTCGTCACACCGGTCGGCCCTTACTTCAACGGCGGATTCGGGCCGGACCAGGGCAAGAAATTCATGGTCTCGTCCTTTGACAGGGCCGCCTCGTTCGGCACCGGCCACATCAAGGCGGGCGGAAATTATGCCTGCTCCTTCAAACCGGGCGCCGAAGCCAAACAGGCCGGCTATGCCGAGGCAATCTACCTCGACCCCAAAGAGCACCGCTACATTGAAGAAATCGGCGCCGCCAATTTCCTTGCCTTCAAGGGCAAGACCCTTATTACCCCGGAATCTCCCAGTGTACTGCCGTCGATCACCCGCCGGTCACTCCTTCGAATCGCACGGGAAATCTACTCCTGGCCGGTCGAGGAACGGCTGATCGACAAGGCGGAACTGGATGAGATAGACGCTGCCGCGGCATGCGGAACCGCAGCGGTCATCACCTGGATTCGAGAGATAGCCGACGGAGACAAGACCTGGTCCTTCCCGTTCGACCAACGGTGGCAACAACTGTACGACTCTTTGATGGGTATCCAGACCGCGGCAATCGACGATCCTTTCGGCTGGAGGCACGAGATCAAATAGGCAGGCATGGAAAGAAGATTGAACCGCCAAGACACAAAGAGCACGAAGGATAGAGTTATTGGAAACACCCCTTTGTGTTCTTTGTGTCTTCGGGGTTCGTTTTTCTTACGGGCGATTACCCCTTAAGCGCCTCGACGGCCTCTTGTTCATCCGTGAAAATCTGGAAGACCTTATCCAGTTGGGTCACCTTGAGGAGGTTGCGGATGCGGCTCTGAGGTCGGAGAAGAGCCAGGCGGCGACCCTGGTCCTCGAATCGCTGGAGATAACCCACAAGCTCCCCCAACCCCGTCGAGTCGACATAGTCGATTTCGGTCATATCAATCAACACCCCACCGGTGTCGCCGTCAAACAACTCCTTGAGATAGCCCGAAAACAGTCGGGCGCTTTCACCCAACTTGATCACACCCTCGATGACTACCACCGTGACATCATCCTGCTGACGTTTCTCTATCTTCACCCTGCTCCTCCCGGCCGGCCGCTTCACTATCCTGGCCCTCTATCCGATTGAGTTCTTCAGTCAGGAATTCGGCGCACGCTCTTCGAAAGACCTCGGCTGCCCATTGTAGGGGTCTTTTGGCCACGACCGCAACTCGCCTCAGCCGATCCTTCTCTCCATGATCGGAGATCACCTTGAGCACCGCCCACGGGATGTCCCACATCTGGGCCACCTGCGCGACCGCAGCGCTTTCCCAGTCGACGGCCAGGGGCCCCCCGTCAGTGTTTTCTATCGGCGGCCGCTCCGACGGTGACGCCACCTGGCCCTCCCAACACAGAACCAGCCCCGCAACGCCGCCAGGCACGTTGAGGAAGGCATCTCTCAGTGCAATTGGGGACTCGAATCTGGAGGGGATTTCAAAGGGGAGGTCCCCCAGTTCTTCCAGGGCGACGTTGACCACCGTCCGGGCGACGACCATCGTACCGGCCTCGGTCTCCAAATCGGGACTGCCGGCAACTCCGAAGCTCAATATCACCGCAGGGTCGAGGTACTGAATGGCCGCCTGCGTCGCTGCTGCCGCAGCCACCTTGCCCGGCCCACAGCGGATCACCGCCAAGGGAATATCCCACATCTCACCGCGATACAGCATCCAGCTGCCCCAGGGTTCTTTGACCACTCCCCTGCCGACACCAGCCGCAGCCCTCGCTTCGAAGGCATGAGCGGCAATTACGACCACAGTCCCTTCCACCGGCCCTCCCAGGGTATGGTACCTGATTCATCTGACGACAACCCAACCAGGGGGGGGCGGAATAAAAAGGAGTCGACACTGGATACAGAAACCTCGAAATCGGAGTAGAATGGGACACCGACAGGGAGAACCCATGGACGAAACCAAAATCCACACCGGAACCCGAATTAAACTCAAGAAGATTCAAGAGAGCGCTCTTCCTGAGGCCTTTTCGGCCCGAATTCGTGATTTCGCACACGGTGAGGCTGCGATCCTCGCCGTCTTCTTTTTTGCACTCCAGCAGGAAGACCAGAGCCCTCAGCCCAGCATGGCAATCGCGGTCAAGAGCGGCCTTTTCTCTTCAGGAAACGAGAAATTCCTCAATATCGTTGATGAAATCCAGCTGATGCTCCCGGAGGATCTTTCCCTGAATCTCTACAGATTCGAGGCGTCCGAAATCGTCGCCCGCTACTGCGCAAACTCCGTCGAGCCCCTCTATCTGAGGAACACCCATTGGCTCGAGAAACAGCGAAAGAAGTACTCTGAGGCTTAGGAACGCACCTCTCACCGGTGATCTACTGCGACGCGAAATTCGAAAATGTGTTCGTGGAGGAGTGACTAAAACGGCCACCACCACGGTCCCTTGCGAGGGTGGTCACCATAGTCATCGGTCGGCGTCGCTGCTGCGGCCTCGAGAGCTCGACGTCGTTCTTCAGGATCATTCTCCACAATCAGGCCTCCCGCAGCCTCAACAACCTCCAACATTTCCGGGGCCGAGTTGAGGATGATGACGTCAACCGCCTTGCCGCTGGGCATCGCTCCTGAAACGATCGCCGACACCTGGTTGAGGACCCGGCCAAGCGATCGGAGGGCGCCAGGTTGCAGCCACACGAATAGAGCCACGTGCATGTCGCCTTGTCCAGGGACTCCAGCGTCGACGAGATACGCAAATGCGACGTCCGAAGCTCCCGAAAGCGCTTGGACCACCCTTTGCAGGATTGCCTCCGGCCAAGGCTCTCGAACCGGTTTGACGACGATCTCTGAAGCGCTCACGGAGCCATATTAAGCTGTCAGCTGTCAGCTGTCAGCTGTCAGCCATCAGCTCGGACACTGGGATGCAAGGTACCTGGGGCCCGGACGGGAAATCGGCTCCCCTTCGTAGTGGTCTACGAGTTTTGCTGAGAGCTTCGAAGTGGTACGGTCGTCCGATGGTTCGCTGCATCTTAATGGCTTTGTTATTCGCTGCATTGCTTGTAACGGCTTGGGCTGAGGATCGCCAGGAGGTCACACCGGCCGAAGCCCTGGAGAATGCCAGGTCACTGGTCGCAGCCAATCGGTACACCGAGGCCCTGGCCGTGCTGGAACCCATGGTCGGCGACAACCTGGGCGACCCGACATCGTGGGAGATCGCCGCTGAAACCGGGCGTGCAGCCTTCCACCTGGGCCAATACCACAAAGCACACGAAATCTTCCAACGAGTCGTCCCGGCCAGGCCGGTCGTTCTGGAGCCGGCCCTGTACCTCCAGGCCACTTCCTACCTGTTGGGAGACCACCGCCAGGCCCTCGCCATCTTCGAGGCGGTCCTTAAAAGTCCGATCCAGGATCTCTATCTGGCGGTCACGCTGCCCGGTGAAAAACAATTTCTTGCCGAGCCCGAGGTGCAGAAACTCCTGAGACAGTATGCCAAACCGCTGACTCTCCGGCCCGATTCGGCCACGGCTCATGGGGTTCAACTGGGCCAGGGAATGTCAGAGATTTCCGCAAAATTGGACATCGGCGCCTCAGACGCCGGATCGACCCTGATCGCACGAGCGGGTCCTTATCTGATCTGGATCTTCTCGTTCGATGGCAGCCGACAATTGGAAGAGATCGTCCTTAACGCGGACCATCTCAGTCGTTATACGCCTTTCGGCCTCGATCTCGCTGATGGGATTTCCTGGACCTCGACGCCGATCGAATGTATCGAATCGCTGGGTGGGGCCGATCGGACATCAGCGGCCGCCGATGGCGCCCTGATAATGACGTGGGATTTTTCTAAAGCATCGTTGGATCTGGTGTTCAGCAGGCCGGACGCCGATCATCACGGTGCGGCAGTCCTGGAGATGATCCGGATGTACCGCAGACATACGCGAGGACGCTAGCCCGTTCCAGCTTTCCAGCTTTCCAGCTTTCCAGCTTCCCAGCTGATAAGATAGAACGATGACTGCGACCGAACTCCACGGCCAACTTCTGATCGCCATGCCGGCGCTGGCGGACCCGAACTTCTGGCGGACGGTCATCCTCCTGGGATCTCACTCACCGGAGGAGGGCGCCTTCGGGTTGATCGTCAACCGCCCATCCGAAGTCGACCTTGACGCTGTGCTTCCCCAGTTGGGTATCAACGAGCCCGCAACCAAAACGCCGGTGGTTCTCGCGGGCGGACCAGTCCAGCCCGAGCAGGGATTCGTTTTGGTCGAGGGGCTCTCCCCCACGCCGTCGGACAACGACATCAACGAGCCAATGTTTACGATCTCCGGACGATCCGAGCTGCTCGAAGCGTTAGCCCTGGGAGGTTTGAAACGCCGTTTTCACCTCTGCCTCGGATACGCCGGATGGGCTCCCGGTCAATTGGAGGCGGAGATCGAACAGAACTCCTGGCTGGTGGCGCCGGCAACGGACACCCTGATATTTGAGGCGCCGCTGGAGGATCGATGGCACCAGGCCCTGGCCTCGATCGGTGTCGACCCGGGCGCCTTGGTTGACCTCGGCGGCGGTGAACCGTCGTAGGGGAGCTATCAGCTATCAGCTGTCAGCTCTCAGAGGACGAGGAAAACAGGGATTTCCGCGGAGGTGTACTAGTGTAGTGCGCCTGAAGTTCGTTCCATTGGCTGGCGAGTCATCCGCGCCGCTGACGAGGCGCGACAACGCAGTCGTAGCTGGGCTACTTCAAGGAGGAGCAACGAAGCCAGCGGTGTGGAGGGCCGTCAGGAGATGG
>DAOWGJ010000038.1 GCA_030637505.1 Holophagae bacterium | reverse complement strand
CTGGCCAACTCGGCCATCACCGCCCTGAACCTGAGCCGCTCCTCCGGGTCCAAACCAACCGTCGGTTCGTCGACCACCAGAAAGCGAGGCTCGTGAATCAGGGCCTGGGCCACCCCAAGCCGCCTCAGCATGCCGCCGGAGAGTTTTTTGACCTTGCGATCCGAAACTTCGGCCAGCCCGACTTGTTCCAGAACCTGCTCCACCCGCCGCCGCCTCTCGCCCTTGTCCGTCATTCCCGAGAGCGAAGCCAAGGTGTCGAGAACCTCGGCAACCCGGTGCAACCGCCACGCGCCGAACTCCTGAGGCAGGTATCCGATCAACGAGCGAACTTCGTCCCGCTGAGTGACGACGTCGTAGCCGCCGACCGACGCACGACCCTCGGTCGGGACCAACAACGTGCAGAGAATTCGCATCAAGGTGCTCTTTCCTGCGCCGTTGGGACCCAGCAGGCCGAAGAGCCCGGTTCCAATCCTGAGATCGACGCCGTCGAGCGCGACCGTCCCGCCCTTGTAGACATGGCGGACGCCCTCAACAGCACAAAAAGACTCCGCGGCAATCGTCTCAGACCCCTTCGACATCGTCTTTCCCCCTTGTCCCTCTCGAACGGCTCTTATTGTACGGCTAAAAACAATTCGAACGCATGAAGATCCGTCTGATAGAGATACGGATAATTGGATGCATGGTTCAGGTTGACGGCAATGTAGGGGCGGGTCCCCGTTCCCTTCCGTACCGGCGGCACAGCCATCCGCGTCCGGGACCGGGGCCGCGGCGGCGTCAGCGTCCGAACAGCCAACGGGAACATACAAACCCGAGAGCGCCCGAAACGCCAAATCGGGGCGTGCCGGGTGCGCCCTCTCTTCATCAGGCAGAACTCCCAACCGAGCCGTCGATGCGAAGAAGGGCGACACCGGGCAACCCACGGCGGCAGCGACGGCAATCAAGTCTCGGCCAACGCCGTAGGCCGCCGAGGTCATTTTCCGGAGGGGCGGTTACCTTGCAATTCCTGTAACCATGCCCCTCCGGTAAATGCACCGAGCGGGGGCGCGCTTTGCGCGACCCCGAAGGCCGGGGTTGGGATCCAGGGACAGGGACAGTGGGCAGCTTCGGCGACAGCGCCAGATGGCAGCTTCAGCGGCAGCCGCAGAGGCGGTGGCAGCGTCATCACGCACCTATCCACATTGAATTATTGAACTTGAGAGTACGCCAGATGATGCGTTAACCGGACCGAATCAACCCGTCAACACGGGCCTATGAATGATAGTCAGAAGACAAAAGAGAGAAATATGAAGAAGGAACTCGCCTCATATATTCTAAAGTAAAGGCACTGCTGTCCAGGAAAGCGTAAATCCCATCCCCGGCCTTCTGGCACGCCCTCCGGGCGCACCAGCGTCGTCTTTTCTACGGGGCCGAAGCGAGATCGGAGACGCAAAGGACACACGGCCCCGCAGAAAAGACGAGCGGCGGCCTACACTCTCAGCCGAAACTCGGTTGCTGAGGTTCTCGCCGTGGGTTGCCCCCCTTGACGTTGTCCGCAATGTTTTCCAAGCCGGAAGGATACCGCAGGACAACATCAAGGACGGCACGCCCCGTCGGAGAGGGGGTGCTCCTGGTTTCCTGCGGCGGTGGGTGTCAAAACCAGGAGACGAGCGCCCCACGGGCCAAGCGTTCAGAGTTGAACGTTCGACGTTCAATCCCTTCATCCCCTTCGCGGCTCTCTTTGCGATCTTTGCGATCTTCGCGGTTCAACTCTTCTTGTCTTGAGCCCCTACGAACGGCTAGTGTTTCCCCGCCCCCGGCGTCCCGGTGGGCAGCGGCTGCGGAACCACCGCTTTGGTGGCGCCCATCCGCTGTATGTCCGACGGTCGGAGTTCCGCAGGCCCTCTCCCTGAACGGGTCACTGCCTGGCGCCGGGCGATCACCACCGGAACCCGAATTTCCGGCTGTTTCGGGTCGGAGGTGCCGATGACCAGCTCGGTCGTAGTGTTCTGGTTCAGATCAGCGGGCTTGAGATCCTCCGAAACCTCGACCCGGATGTTGTGCATCCGCGCCGAACCCTCGGCCACCAGCGACGCCGTGACCAGCGCTTCGTCCTCGACGACGACCGAGGTCACCTCAAAATCGGAGCCCCGATTGTGAATGACCCGAAAGAGCGTGCCTCGGGGGCCGGCGCCCCCTTCCTGGACCCACAGCCGGACCTGCTCTGGGTGAGCGGAGATCAAGGATTTGATCCTGAACGTCACCGGCACCTCGACCTCGGTCATTTTGGGGTGGTTGGTCGTCAGCCAAACCTTGAGGGAGTGATTTCCGGAGCTCGCGCCCTCGTTAGCTTTTGCGATCAGCCAGACATCCCCCGCCATCGGTTTGAAGCCGGCCGGATTTTCGGCTTCTGCGTCGAACGGGACCGCCGCGACCTCGATGTCGGGGTTGTCGTAACGGACCGCCGAGATCTCCAACTTTTCACCGTCACTGCGGTGCATCAGAATTCTACCTGAGGCCGGATCGCCGATGATGGCGTTGACGAAAATCTGAGGACGCGGCTTCATCGAAATCATGGTTTCGACCATGAACTTGAACGACAACCTGAAGCTCTTGGCCCCCGGAGCGTTTGTCGCCACGGAGATCGATTTACTGAGCGTACCGCTCTGTGTGGGACGAGTGTGGACCTTGGCAACGAGCTTGCCCGACCGACCGGCCGGGATCACCGAGTCAAACTCGGCAACCGTGCATCCTCAAGAGGGTTTCGCCTTGATGATCTTGACTTCCTTGTCGGTATCATTGTGAAAGACATAGGTCGCCACCGCGTCGGTTCCGGCCGCAACCGGATCCATGTCGATGTGGGCCTTCTCGACCCAGAAGCCCTTTGCACCCTTTTCGGCTTGCTCGGTGTCGGTGAACGCCACCGACGGCACGGCCGCCATTACAACGAGGACGGTCAGAAGGGCCGCCCACTGAAATCTCTTCATCAAAACCTCCTGCGCCGGCACCCGAGCCGGCGATCGCGGAATTGTAACATTAGCATTTCTATGAGACATGCTTCGGATACACCGCCGGGCCGGTCATGACCGCGACGGTGGCGCCGGGGAACTCGTCCCTCCAGCGACCGACAACCTCGTCGGCCGTGGCGACCCGCTCGAATCCCAAGCCCTCCAACCCAGCCCAATTGCCTTGGGTCAACAGGCTGACTCGATGTCGGGCGGTCTTCTCGACCAGGCGATAGGTCGTGTGGCCGTACTGCACCCACCCCCGGGCCAACCGTTCGAGGATCACCTCCGGCCGCGGATCCGCGAGGAAGGGCCTGATGGCTTCGGAACCCGGTCCCCCGGCCATCGACGCCAGGAAGAGGACTTCGGCGCCGGGCCGGGAGAAACGGCATGCCGCGTCCAGCCCCTTGTGAGCCTGGATCAGGGTTTCGTCCGAAGGAGCGCCACCCCCGGAGGCGACGACCAGGTCGGAAAGACCTTCAGAGACCTCGAAAACCGCCCGGACTCGGGCCACAGCGACTGCATATGCTTCGCGCCAGGGTCCCGCCACGGCCTCGGCGATTCCCCCATTGCCGGCAGGGACCAGGCACACAGCCAGGTCAGGCGGTCTCAAATCCGCCGCCGCCCCGATCTCCTCGGCGACCGGGTTTCCCTCGAGCCGACCAGGCTCGCACTCCGGACGCCGTATTGCGGCTCCGTCCGAGAAGTCGAAGACCCGTGCGTGGTTCGCCTGAATTTCCTCATGCCCGGCAACACCGGGAAAGACCATTTTCGGACCACCACCGAAACCCGCGAAGTAGTGGTGGCGAACCGCCCCGATAGTGATCAGCAGATCAGTGTCCATGGCCGTGCGATGCAGACGAATCACTCGGTCTCCCCCGACCCTGCCCGCAATCTTCAATGCCGAGGCGTCGCACGCATCATGTTGAATGACCCTCACGCGGGGTTCGAGCAACCCTACGATCCCGTCGAGCGCCTCCCGAGGGACTGGTGGATGGGTCCCACACGCAATGAGAACCGTCTGCCGCTCCGGCGCTATACCCCACCGGCTCAGAGCCCGGGACAGCGCAGGGAGAATGTCCGGAATACGGGACGAACGCGTACCGTCAGGCACGATGACCACGGCATCCCCGGCGGCCCGGGCGCGCGCCTCGAGGCAGAGTCCGGAGAGAGGTTTCCCAACTGCGTTCAGCACCATCTCGGCAGGGTCAGACCGTCCCCTTGGCCCCTCGGGCTGAAGGGAACGGATGCGAAAACCCCTGAGATCAACCGGAACGGCGCCCTGCCCGAAAGGCAAGCGGATGATCATGATGTGAGGCCGAAAACCTCGACTTCATATTCAGGAACAGTCGAAAAACGTGAGAAAGGTTTTCCCACCGCGGCGTCGGGATCGGGCAATGGGGCCGCTTCCGAGACTTCGAACATCTCTACCAACAGTTGCTTGAAACAGCTCATCGGGTCGGGCCCCTCGGCGATTACGGCAGGGTCGAAGGCTGTACTGCGCACCCGGACGATCCGAAGTTTCACCCTCTTGCTCCATGGGGCATCGAGCATCAAATCGACGATGACGAAGGGCGCCCGACCGGGCTCAACGATGCCGCCGACGGCGATCGCCTGCACCTGGCTCAGGTTCATCGGTCGGCTTTGCCCATCGATCGACAGGGTCAAGACGCCGTCCTCCCACACGGTCGGCACGCCCTCCATGATCTCCAACCGATGTTCTTCCGGCGCCAACGTATGCGGCGCCTCGCCCGCATCGTCCCTCGGCTCACCCTGAGCGGCCTCGGGCGTTGAAACTACGTCATGGCTCGGGGCCGGCCGCCCAGTGGCTGGTTCAACCGAAGCCAGAGGACCGGCCAGCAGCTCCTCGATCTCGGCCCTGGTCTCGTCGGGCAGATCCATCGACGCCAGCGCGTGTTCGGCCAGGTCCCGAGCTGAGGACGCCCCGACCGCCGCTCCCGCCCGGGTCAGTCGGGCCAAAATGCCGGCGGCCGTGGTTGCCGTAACCCCTGCGGCGCCCGCCTCGACTGTCGCCCGAAGGACACCGTCCCCCAGGTCGTCACCCAGGGTCTCCGCCACCCTGGCCGCCAGGGCCGGGTCTATCGAGCCACGAGGGGCCATTTCGATCATCTCGGGCCACCGCGGCGCCACCAGATCGCGCTCGCCCTTGCGGAGGGCATCCCGGAAGACCCTCAGGACGAAAGGGACCGCCGGGCTAACATCGCCAACGTCCCGCCGCACATCCCAGTAGGCCATCGCGGCGTCGAAATCGCCGGGATTGACCTTGAGCTGGGACAACAGGATCTGTTCAGCTTTCTCCATCTCGCCGGCCTGGCGGGCCTCCAACGCCTCCTCGAGATCCAGGTTCTGATGTTGGACGGCCTGGGCCTCCAGCGCGGTGTCGACGTACTTCTCTTCGAATTTCAACTGCTTGACGCCGGCCGCGACGACGAGGCCAAAGACAAAGCCCGCCACGTGGGCCCAGTGGGCGACGCCCGAACCTTCCCCACCGCCGAAGTCGACCGCCTGTCCGTAAAAGACCTCGCGTAAGAGCCACAGGGGCAGCATCAGCCACGCCGGAGCATCAAAGAACTTCGGCGTCATGAAAAAGAAGAAGACAAACTTGATCTTGGTCCTTCCGTAACGGATCAAGAAAGCGCCCATCAGACCGGCAATGGCCCCGGAGGCGCCGACCATGGGCCCCTCCATCATTGGATACTTCAGGACGTAGATCAGGGCGGCGAAGATCCCGGCCGAGAGATAGAATGCTGCAAAGAGGGGACGCCCCCAGACGTCCTCGATGTAGGGTCCGGCCAGGTAGAGGAAGAGCAGGTTGAAGATCAGGTGCATCCACCCACCGTGCATGAACTGGTGGGTGACGTAGGCGTACGCGTTCTGGTCGGCCGGAACCAGTCCGAGCGTGAAGTACGGCGAACTCTTCAGCGTCTCGTGAAACTGGGCAATCAAGCCGTCCAGCTTCGCCTGCTGCTCGGCCTCGGTCTCTTCCGGGCCCTGGTCCTCCTCGTCGGCAACGAGCCCGAAACCCCTCGCACCCTCCTTGAGAACCTCCTTGAAAGCCTCTCGCTGGCCCTGGTATTCGGGGATGAAGCCAAAGAGGTATTCCTCGATCTCGGGATCCAATTCGAGATTGGGGTGGGCAAAAAAATACTCAGCGGTCTCGCTCAGGAGCTGCGCCGCCCGTTCGTTGGTGTTGTTGACCGGCCCCAAGGTCAGGAGAAAGACCACCAAGCAGAGACCCATCAGGGTGAAGGTCACCCACGGAAGGCGACGCACCGAACTCTGGTCATGTCCAACCGGTAAGAACATCATGCCCCCAGGTATTTTGGTGGAGCCAGTATACCTGGGAGAGAGGGATAGGCAGGGCTTGCCCCCGGCCTTCGGGAGCGATCTGAGAATGCCGTAAATCCAAAAACTGTCGACCGCTCCCGCTCGGTCGTTTCCCGGAGGGGCAACAATTCTCGATCCAGGGGGTGACAGCCCCTCCGAAAAAAGACCTCGGCAGCCTAGACCGTTGGCCAAGACTCGATAGCTGAGGGGCTCGCCGAGGGTTGCCAAGTGCTACCTTTCCCGCAGAGTCGGCCCTGTCGGAAGGCCTGCCTGGGGAAAAGGTGGCACATGGCACGCCCCGATTTGACGTATTGGGCGCTATCGGTTGGTGTCGCCGCCGCTGCGTTCGCTGCCGGTGCTCCTGTCACTGGCGGCTTACGCTTTCCCTGTTCTCTGCGCCCGGAATCCCGTATCCTAACCTCGCCTTTCTTGGCAGCAGGAGGAAGAACGTCCCGTGAAAATCAATCGACTGATCTTGATCGAGACCTCGTCGCCGGGAAACCTCGGGGCCGCCCTGAGGGTTGCCGCAAACTTCGGCGTCGGCACGGTGGCCCTGGTTCGGCCCAAGGTGGCTCTCGAGGACCCGATCATCGACAAGTGGGCCTGCGGAGCAAAGGGGCACGTTGGACTTGAGGTCTTTGACGATCTGGATGGCGCAGCCGGCGACTGCAGGACCCTGGTGGCAACGGCCTCCGGTCGAGGCCGGCCCGACCAGCCTGTCGTCTCGCCCTCGGAGGCAATCGAAGCGGTCGTCCGCCGAGGCACAGAGGGGGCGGCCCTGGTGTTCGGCAGCGAGACCCGCGGAATGGCAAAGGAGGACCTCGATAAGTGCGACCTCGCGATCCGTATCCCCACGAATCCAGCCTTCCCCGTACTCAACCTGACCCAGTCGATCGCCATCCTACTCGGCCATTTTGTGGTTGAGAATACAACCACGGGAACCGACGTCCCGGAGCCCGCACCTCATCACACCGTTGAGGCCCTGATGGCCCATCTGCAGACGACCCTGGCCGACATCGGCTATCTCGACCCCGAAAACCCGGACCGCATATTGCGCAAGATCCGGAGGGTCTTCGGCCGGGCCGGAATCACCGAAAACGAGGCGGCCATCTTCAGAGGCATCTGTCGGCAGATGGATTGGGCGAGGCAGCACCCCAGGGAAAATGAGGCTGGTCGGTTCAATCGCTGAGACTCGCCATGGCCTTGGCCCTTACGCCTCTCAAAGTATGAGTGTCACCGAGGCCAATGCCCTGCCGACCCTCAGCGATAGGTGCGCTGCGCGCATAAGGAGATTGTTTTCCTCCCCTTTTCCTGCGCGAAGCGCTCTTAGCTATCGCTTCCTGACCTCCCGCCGAAGCCGCTCAGCCATCCTCAGAAGTTTCGGATCGGCGGGGGCGCGATCCAGGGCTCGCGAGAGGGTCATGGTCGCTTCCATCAGCGCGCCTGTCCGCAACTGGAAATCCACGAGCTGAAGAACGGTGCCGGTATCCCAGGAATTCAGATCCACCGCCCGTTCCAATGCCAGCCGGGCATCGGCTTTCAGCCCCACCTTTTCGGCCGCGCGGGCAAACTGCAACAAAATACTGACGTTGGACGGATCCATCCCCCAGGCTCTGCGGAAGTGATCGACCGCCTGGTCGATGTCTCCCCGACCTTGGGCGATTCGCGCCAGCGCCAGGTACGGCTCGGCACTTTGGGGCGCGAGGCGGAGGGCCCGCTGCGCGGCGGCCAACGCCCCCTGCGAGTCGCCCTGGACCTCCAGTGCCCTGGCAAGAATCGACCATGCCGAGGCCCTGATCCTCGCCGGCAGACTTCGCTGCTGGGCCAGGCCCAGGGCCATTCCCGCCGCGGCAGGGGCATCCCCGTCAAGCAGCGCCCATTGAGCTCTCACCAGATCGGCCCGGGGATCGCCGGCCGCCAGTTCCAGCCGCCGCTCAGCCTCCTCCGGCTGCCCCATCGCTCGAAGGGATTGACCGATCGCGATCAGGGTCTCCACTCGAAGGCGCGGATAGATCTCCAGGCGACGATCCATACCTTTGAGCCTGACTCGTGCCTGGTCTTCCGGTGTTAACTCGACCGGCGGCGCTCGATAACCCGGCGCCACCGCCTCCGCCCGAGCCAAAAGATCGAGCGCTTCCTCGAATCGCCCCTGAAAGAGGGTTACCAGACCCAGCAACCTGATGGCAAACGGCTGGGTCGGATTCCGTTCAAGAGCCTCGGCAAGGTCCGCCTGCCCTTCGAAGATCCGGCCCTGGATCAGCCGGGCCCTGGCGAGGTTGAGGTAGCCCTCCGGATGGGCGACCATGCAGAGTATCTGTCGACGACCCACAGTCTCCAGCGCCTCCACGGCGCGACCTTGCTCTGCGCTCGCCAGATCGGCTGCGACCAACCGCCGGGATCTTTGCACGGCCGAGGGCAAATTGAGCAGAACAGAGTCGATCATGACGGCCACGCCGGCATCGGCATCCCGGCGTAACTTCCCGGCCGCCTCTTCCCAGGCCCAGGATCCGAGTGTGCCCAGGCCTTCGACTGCGACGGCCAAGGTCGCAACCAGGATTACGGGCCAAAGGCGGGTCCTCCGCATCAGGCTACGCCAAAACGGCACGCCGGCCGGGAGCAGGCGGCACAACACAGCGCCCCAATGCCGCGGGCCTCCATTCCCTCGAAATGAGGAAAGGCCCGTGAGAACGGCGAAAAACGGCTGTGAAATAAAATTGGCACGAGCTTTGCTTTACAGAAAGGCAACCGGCCACCAGAAGCCGGCCCAAGAATTCTACCTCCTCCTTCCTCCTGCGGGCCCCTCGGCCCGCAAATTTTTTGATAAACCTCAGATAAGCAGCTCTCACCGGCGATCTGCACCAACCTCTTTCGCCCCGGCCCTTTCAGAAAGCCTCGATATACCTCGGGTATGCCTACGTTTTCTTCAAGAACCAGAGCATCAAGATCTTGGCACAGCTCATCCGGCAGAACCACTCATCTGAGGTTTTGCGAACCTTTTCGAACAACCGCCGTTGACCAATACGAGGAACGAAGGAGGTTCATCATGCATCGCAAGACTCTCGTACTGGTAACTCTCTTCATGGCGGTCTGTCTGGTGGCAGGCGCAACCGACGGCAAGTGGCTCAATGTCCACGTCACCGAGAACGAGTCGAATACCAACGTCAAGGTTCACCTTCCACTGAATCTGGTGCTTTCGGTCATCGGCGCAGTCAACGTCGAGGGTTTCGAGGGTGGCAAGGTCCACCTCCACACCGAAGACATCGACATCGAGTGGATGGAAATCTTCTCCTCCATCAGGGACGCGGTTGACGGCGAATACATTGTGGTCGAGTCCGACGAGGCCGATGTCAACGTGTCCAAGAAAGCCGACACTATCTTGGTGACGGTCAACCAGAAAACCGATGAACAGGCCCAGGTCGAAATCGTCCTGCCCGCACAGATCATCAACGCCATTCAAATCGACGAAGAGGACCGAATCGACATCGCTGCCCTTCTCAAGGCCTTCGACGATCTGCCGGTCGGCGATCTGGTCCGGGTGACCTCGGCGGACGCCAACGTGCGTGTCTGGGTGGAATAATCCATGAACCGGCAAAAGGGAATTTCAACCCTGGGCTCCATCCTCCTGGCGGCTGTCGCCGGGCCTGGGGCGGCCACCGTGCTGATGGACTGGGTGATCGTCGACGTCCAGACGCCGGAACCCGAAGCGATCCACTTCAAGGTGCCGTTCCCCCTGGTCGTGGCGGATATCGCCGTTGCCTTCATCCCCGATGACGTGACACAGGAAATGGAGGTTCCTCAAGAGGTCCGGGCCCAACGGGAGGCCGTGATGGCCGCGCTCTCCAGCCTGGTCGACGCCCCTGACGGCGTTCTGGTCGAGGTCACGACCCCTGACGAGACCGTCAGCATCGTCAAGAAGGGTCGAAAGATCCTGATCGATGTCGATGCGGAAGATGCAGAAGTTCACTGTGCGGTTCCTCTTGACGGCATCTACAAGAGTCTCGAACGCTGGGACTGGGAGGTCTTCGAACCCAAAATGGTGTTGACTGCGCTCCACCATACCTCCCCCGGCGTGCTGGTCGATGTCAACGCCGACGACGGAACGAAGGTCAAGATCACGAAGTGGTAACGAGGCTGGGTGGACACGGGGGTCCACCCCTACAGAAGTGTCAGACGGATTTGGACCGCCGTAGGGGTGGACCCCCGTGTCCACCCGTGTCCTATCTACGATCACCCTGGGTGTAGGGCGGATCCCCGTGTCCGCCCTACCTGTCTTCTATCTCAGCCTTGATCTTTCTCAGCTCTTCCCGGAGCGTACCAACCTCATTCTCCGAGAAACCAAAGAGGTTCTGGCCCCTGGAAAAGTCAAGGGCCAGTTCGATCTGGGCGATTGCATGCTCGAGATTGCCGGCCTTAACGTGATCCAGAACGCCGTCCAAGAGGCCGTCCCGAATGATCTCCAGTGCCTGTTGATCCGGGGAGAAGATGGTAAAGCCCGTGATCGCCATCGCCACGGCGACCTCGGCCTTCTCCGCAGCCTCCATTCTGGCCTCGACCAGGGCCAGCTCTTTCGAGATCACCTCGAGGTTCTCGCCTGATTCTGCGGTTGCCTTGCGCGCCAACAACGCCTCCGCCTGAGATTGAAGGTCCTCGAGCCTCCGGTCAATCGTTTCGATCCTCTCATAACCCCCGGCTACCATTGTGTTTTCGACCGATGCCTGAAACGCCGTCCCCAAACCGATAGCGACCAAGACGACCGCCAGGGTCGCCGCCACCGTTGCGAAACGGGGACGCCGACGGGACCAATTGACCAGACGATCGACCGGTCGGAGCGAATAGGCGGAAACAGGACGGAACTCCTGATGAGATCGCAAATCCTCTGCCAGTTCAACGGCAGAAGGGTAGCGCCTGAACGGGTCTTTTTGGAGCGCCTTCATGCAGATGGCCGACAGAACGCGGCTGGTCCGGGCTTGGACCTTGCTGGGCTCATCGGGATCGTGCAGAACGATGCCCTTCATCGAGTCCTGTGCCGTCTTGCCCAAAAAGGGATTTTTGCCCGTCAGAATTTCGTAGAGCATCACACCGAGGGAAAAAACATCGGCCTGGCGATCGGCCTCCATGGCCCTGCCTTGCGCCTGCTCCGGCGCCATGTAGGCCGGGGTTCCCAAGACGGCGCCCAGCCGTGTCCTATGCGATGCTTCCGGGTCCCCGTCCCCCTCGTCATTCAGCTTCTTGGCCAGGCCCCAGTCCATCACGAAGACGACTCCGAGATCGTCCACCATGATGTTCTCTGGCTTGAGGTCCCGGTGGATCACACCCTGTTTGTGAGCGGCGGCGACCGTCTGGCAGACCTTGAGGAAGATCTCGGTGAGCCCTGCCTTGACCCGGTGGTCGAGCAGATCGTCTGGAATGCGTTCCCTCAGAACATCGCGTAGGGTACGCCCGGTGACGCGCTTCATTGCATAAAAATGATCGCCGTCCGGCAACCGTCCTGCCTCGTACACCGGGACGGCCCCGGGGTGGTCGAGCCCCGCCAGGATCGTGGCCTCGGTGAAGAACCGCTCTCTGGCCTCGTCCTTGTTCGCCAGTTCCTTGCGCAGCCTCTTGATCGCCACACGCCGGTCAAGCCGATGGTCGATCGCCAGCTCAACGACGGCCATGCCGCCATGACCCAATGACCCCAAAACGCGGTAGCGCTCCTCAGTCGCATCGGGAAGCGGTGGCAGTGGATCATTATTCGGGGAAGCAGTGGTCCCGTCCCGGGCCGGGATGTCAATCGTCCGTGACTCGAAGAAGGAGCCCTCGTCCTTCGGCCCGCCACCAACATCGTCCTTGCGACCGTTCCGATCGTCGTTCATGGATCGCTCCTCTCCAGAGGACCATTCTAGTCGCACCTACAATCTCCAGCTGTCTGTAGGGGCGGGTCCCCGTGCCCGCCCTGTCGTGACCGGCAGATCCGGAAGGGGCGGACACAGGGGTCCACCCCTACGATTGATCTTCATCTTTCATCACCCAAATGTCACCACCGTCACACCTTCGTCACGGACGTCACCTGTCCGTAAATATTTGAGAGGACGCGCCAATCTATCGTAAATTGCGTTGGGGGGACAAGTCGACCCCAAGGAGGACAGCCATGCGAATCACGACCCTTGCAATTATTTTCACAGTTCTGACCGTCCCTGCGATCTGGGCCTCTGGAGACGTCGCCGCCGATACGGCTGTTGTCGGTGCGGACGCCGAGGCCACCGAGGAGGACCCCAAGACCGAGGAGAAGGACGGCAAGCGGGTCTTCAAGGACCGGGTTGTCGTCACGGCCAGCCGCCAGGAGCAGGCCTCATCCCAGACTCCGGCCGCCATCTCGGTCATCGACGCCGAACAGATCGCGGATCGTCAGCCTGAGAAAATGGCGGACCTCTTCAAAGAGCTTCCTGGAGTGGATGTCCAGGGGGAAGGCCCCTTTCGCGGCCTGCCGGTCATCCGCGGCATGAGTTCGAACCGGGTCTTGATCCTGGTCGACGGCCAACGCCTCAACAACGCCCGTGAGAGTACGATCTTCGCCGGCATCCAGCCGGGCCTGGTCGACCTCAGCGAGGTCGAACGCATCGAGGTCATGCGTGGACCCGCCTCGGTGCTCTACGGATCGGACGCCATGGGCGGCGTCATCAACATCATCACCAAAAAGCCGGACCTCGGCGCCCAGACTTTCGAGATGCACCACAGCCTGAATTACGAATACGGCTCCGCGGCGGACTCCAGCACCGTGCACGCCGACATCCGCGGCAACGGCGCCGGCTGGGGCTTCAACCTCAGCGTCGGGTGGGAGACGGCCGGCGACTATAAGGCGCCCAAGGAGGCCGCAGACTCACCCTATTACTCGGAGTACGTTCTGCCGGACGGTACGGTACCCAACAGCGGCATGGAACAGGCCAGTGTGCAGGGCGGCTTCCGCATCCTGACTGGTGACAGCGGCGTCTTCAAGACCAATTTCGAGGTGGTTCGTACCGACGACATCGGCTTCCCCAGCTTCGACCCGGAGACCAGCGGCGTCGACATCAATTTCCCCCGATTTGACCGCGACAAGATCGGCGTCGGCTGGGACAGCGGGCCGGCATGGGGATTCAACAACATCTCCGTCTCCGGCTATTACCAGAGCGTCATCAAAGAAAGCAAGATGTTCATCGATCCCTTTCCGGGGTTTTTCATCCATACCCTGACGAAATCCAACATCGACACATTCGGGTTCAACACCCAGGGCGTCACCGACCTGGGGGCTCACCACCTGACGGTGGGTTTGGATTTCTACCGGGACGACCTCGAAGACGAGACCCTGAACGACTTTTCCTGGATGCCCGGAAACAACAACGTTTCGGTGCCGAAGAGCTACCAGGAAGGCCTCGGCCTCTATCTCCAAGACGAGTGGCAGGCGACAGAAAAACTCCGGATCCTCGGTGGTCTTCGCGGTGACCGTTTCGTCTTCAAGTCGGAAGACGATCCCAACTACGTCGGCGAGCCCTTTGACGTCACGGACTCTGATATCTCCGGAAACATCGGAGCGATGTACACTGTGGCGCCCAACGTTGAACTGACCGGCCTGATCGCCCGCGGATTCCGTGCGCCCAACATCCAGGAACGCGCCTTCACCGGCAGCGTCTCCGAACCGGGTTTCTGGGTCGTGCAGAATCCCGACCTGACCTCCGAAAGCTCCCTCAACTACGAATTGGGCTTCAAGGTCCGCTACGACCGCTATTACGGCGGCGTCAACGTGTTCTACAACGACATCCAGGACTTCATCACCTTCGTCGAATTGGGACCGGACCCCATCACCGGCCTCGAATTGATCCAATACGACAACATCGAGGACGCCACCGTCAAGGGCATCGAGATTGAGCTCGAGACGCTGATGTACGAAAGGTGGACCCTGATCACCAATTTCTCCTACACCGAAGGCGACGATGACAAAACCGGTGAGCCGCTGGGCTTCATCCCCCCGTGGAAGTTCGTGCTCGGCCTGCGCTACAACGCCCCCAGTTGGTGGGTCGAGGCCAACGCACGTTTCGTCGGCGAACAGACCCGTGTTCCCTCACCCGAGAATATCGGCGAGCCCGAAGACGAGGCGCCGATCGGCGATTTCATCACCGCGGACCTTCGGGCCGGCTACCACTTCGACGGGGGCCTGAGCCTTCGAGCCACGCTGGGCAATATCTTCAATGAACTCTACTCCGAACCCTATAACCTGCGCCCCGAGCCGGGCCGGTATTTGAGGGCTTCGATTGGGTATCGCTTTTAGAAGCTGTCAGCTGTCAGCTATCAGCTATCAGCTGGGCGGGAGGTCGATGACCTCCCGCTTTTTTTCTTTGGGGGCTGGGAGGCAGGCCTGTTCCCGGTCACGGATTGCGGCCCCTGTCGCGGATGCGGTCG
>DAOWGJ010000060.1 GCA_030637505.1 Holophagae bacterium | reverse complement strand
GGGAGACTACCTGCGCGCGGCAGTCAGCGTCCTGCAAATGGACTACCGCCTCGATCGGGGACTTTCCGGCGTGATGCGGGGCGATCTTCCGGGCATGGGCTTGAGTTCATCGGCGGCCGTTCTTGTCAGTTTTTTCCTGGGTTTGGCTGAGGTTAATCAACTGGATTTGGACCGGGCCACGATCGCGCGCCTGGTCCAGAGGGCTGAGAATGAGTTTATCGGCGTGTCAAGTGGTCTGTTGGACCAGTCGGTGATTCTCTTTGCCGAGATTGGCAGCCTGACCCATATCGACTGTTCGGATCTGTCGGTGACTCAGGCGCCCCTGCCCGAAGGCGCGCCGGACTCCAGGGTCCTGGTCTTTTTCTCCGGCGTTTCCCGCCACCTTGTCGGCACGGACTACAACTCCCGGGTCGATCAATGCAGCCAGGCGGCCGCGTGGCTTCAGAAGGCGGCCGGTCGGCCTATCGGCGCCGAGCCACGGCTGGGCGAAGTAGCGCCAGGAATATTCGAGAGCTTCGGGAAGGACCTTCCCCAACCGCTCAATCTCCGGGCGGCCCATTTCTTCGGCGAAGCCGCCCGGGTTCGGGAGGGCGTCGAGGCGTGGCGCCGCGGGAATCTCGGGGCTTTCGGCGCCTTGATGACCGCCTCGGGCGAAAGTTCGATCGTCAACTACCAGTGTGGCACCCCCCCGCTGGTGACTCTCTTTGAGGAGTTGCGAAAGACCCCCGGCGTATTCGGTACGCGATTCTCCGGAGCCGGCTTCGGAGGGAGTTGTCTGGCGTTGGTTGAGTCCGAGGCGGCCGAAGAGATCGTCGAAAGGGTGTCCCGGGACTACGCGGCCGTCTTCCCCGACCTGGCGAAAGAGGCGCGATCGGCGATCTGCCGACCGGCCGGCCCGGCAGCGGTGGTGGACGCCGAGGATTTCTCATGCAGGCTGTGATCCTTGCCGCTGGGCGCGGGACTCGTCTGAGCCCCGTGACCGATGATCGATCCAAGGCGATGGTGCCGGTCCTCGGCAGGCCGTTGGTCGACCGGGTGGTCGAGACTCTGGCCGTCAACGGTTTGCGTGACTTGGTGATGGTCATCGGTCCGGACGACGACGAGATCAGGCGGTTTTTCACCTCCGAGACGTCGCTGGATGTCACCGTGCAATTCGTTGTGCAGGAAGAACGCCTCGGGATGGCTCACGCTCTCGGTCTGGCCGCACCGTTGATCGACGGTCCCTTTGTACTTTCCGCCTGCGACAGTCTCAAGCCGGTCGAACACGTGGCGGCGTTGTTCGATGCTGGATCAGGGGCCGACGGTGCCTTGAGCCTGATGGATGTGTCGCTGGAGCGGGTGTGTCTGGCCGCTCCGGTTGAGATGGACGAAGACTGTGTCATCAGTCGCATCGTCGAAAAACCGCGTCCCGAAGACGCGCCCTCCAACACCGTCAGTCTGCCGTTGTACTTTCTACCGAACCGAACTTTGGCGTTGCTTGCTGAGCAAGGTCCATCTGCCCGAGGCGAATACGAACTGCAGGATGCCATCCAGGCCCTGATTGACGGAGGATCTCGACTGGTCGGCGTCAAAACCCCAAGCCGCCTCCAGGTCTCGACCCCGGGAGACCTCCTGGACCTCAACCTTCGCTTCCTCGATGAAAGCACCGGCGGCCGGGTACCCGAGACCATCCCGGACGGCACGATCATCCAGGGTCCTGTATGGATCGACGATGGCGTCACCCTCGGCAGCAATTGCCGGATCGGCCCCGATGTCGTGCTCGAAAGCAGCTGCGTTCTCGGCGATGGCGTGCGCATCACCCGCTCGATGGTCCTGAGGCACGCCTTGGTGCCGGACGGCCTGGAGATCGAGGGGCAGGTTGTAACTGGGGAGTAGGGGCACGGCGTGCCGTGCCCATCCCATCCGCCATGGAATAGTCATGACAATTCGTTTTCATTGGATTGCGGTGGTCACCGATCGAACGTAGGGGTCGAGGGGCCAAAGAGGTCGATGACGGGTGGACACGGGGGTCCACCCCTACAGGTGGCGTGATTGGCGATTGGGAACCGTAGGGGCGGGTCCCTGTGCCCGTCCGGGTCCGGCTGCCTTCCTTTTCGTGCCTTTTTGTGGCAATTTCTTCGTGGCTGTTTCTGAGCCTTTCGGCCCCAAGTAGGGTGGGCCTTGGCCCACCATCGTCTTTTTCAGGGCCTTGATTTGGTGGGCCAAGGCCCACCCTACGGGGTTTTGCAACCCCAGGTGATCTGCGTTGTACCGTTATCCAGACCCTCGGCAGATGCCTTCAGCCGAACCTCACCCTGTTCAACGGCGTCGCAGGAGACGTAGGTCCGGCCTTCTCCCCGGGCGACCAAGGCCTCGTCATCCTCGGTATAGGCGCGCAGTAGGGCCGGGCCCTCGATGGTCAGTCGGCAGTGGCCGTTGAAATCGCGGGCGGTGATGCCGCCTGAGTCGACAACGTCGATGTCGATCTCCAGCGTACGGCCGGATCCTGCATCGGTCCTCGGCCTTAACTCGATATGGTGGCCTGGTCCGTGGCGCCGCCAGTTTGAGTTGACCGCGGTTGACCCGGAGGTTGCCACAGCTTCGAGAGCTTCGGGCACTGTGCCTGCGGCAAGAACGAAATGAAGGGCTTCTTCGAGACGGTGCGGTGCGGCGCCATCGATAGCCAAATCGACCCGATCGCAGTTGGAAAAAACATGGATAAGATGGTCGCCGCGCGACTCGAGGTCGATGTCTTGGCGGAAGCGTGACGGCGGCTGGTCAGGGCCTCGTTCGGTGACGAAGAGAGCAACGAACGGCGCCCGGCTGTGGCGGGCGCGGAACAACTCTGCGGCCATCTTCGGGCGGCGCCAGGCGTCCAGCAGACCCGGCAGCCGCCGAAAGCGATCATCGTGTTCGGTCGCATAGTCCGCCAGGCCCCAGACGGCGTAGCCGGCGACATACCCTTTGTCGGCCATGCCTTCCCAGTCTCGGTGAAGGGTGTTGAGTTGGGTTAGTTCCTCGTTCTCGTAACCCTTGACCGAGGCCGGATGATTGCAGCACTC
>DAOWGJ010000172.1 GCA_030637505.1 Holophagae bacterium | reverse complement strand
TTCCGGGATGAGGCGGTCGACACTGTCGGTTGATGAACCGTCGGCCGGGTGGTATACCAGTGTCGCCTGGACCTCGATGTCGGACGGGTTGACCAGGGTCAGCTCGGTCGCCCAACGTGTGCCGCTGAAACCCGGTTGAGCAGCGACCGTCGGGATCACCAGATGGCCTGCGCCTTGACTGACGAAGGTCGGCGGGATGAACGTTGGATCGTGGGAGAAATCATCGACGACCGAGGCGTAGCAGGTGAAGAGGTCTGAGGCATCGGGTGACGAGACCATCGCCCATGCGCCTCTGAGTTCTCCTGCTCCAAGGTCCGACAGAGCATCGACTTTTTGGGCAAAGGCCCCTGCTGCGGCCGACAGTGTGATCCGTCCCAGGTGCGCTCCGTCGGCGGCGAAAACCTCGAAGGTCACGGTGATGCGGTGGTCACTGAGATTGTAGAGTCCAAGATTCGTGTGAAAGCCGTCGCCTGAAGCGAGGCCCGCCAGCACGGAGGTTGTTAGCCCGGGCTGCGAATCGTCTCGGCGGACGGACCCGATCGTCTGGCCGAATGTCCGGCCCTCAGATTCGGCGGCCGTCCGGGTGGTCAGGATGACCTCGGGCATGGTGGTGGTCACCGTCATGCCTCCCGCACCCTCATGGCCCAGTGATGCGACGACGTCCGACAGAGTGCGCTGCATCCGTGCCGGAATGGTCACGGTTCGGTCGACGTTGGCAGCGGTTTGGGGTCCAGGGGGGCTGAAAACCAGGTCTGCTACGGCATCGGTCTCTCCGGTGTTGAGGAAGACGAGGTCAGTGCTCCACCACGATCCGCCCAGGCCGGCGGTGCTGGCGGACGCAGGAATGGCAAGCCGGCCCTCTTCGAGGATTGGCTGATCTACCCAGACTGCATTCAACGGAATGGTGGCCCAGGGGAGATTTGGATCGTTGGATCGAATCCTCAAGGCACCCTTGACGGCGCCGGCCTGACCGGCCGTCGACACGATGGGGAGATCCCGAAACTCGTCTGCGGGAACCGTGATCGAGCCTCCACTGCCTTCCGCGTGTTCAAAGGGACCCTCAAACACGAATTCCAGAAGGTTGAGATCTTCCGTACCGTCGTTGGAAATCCTGATCGAACCTTCTTTGGTGCCATCGTCGACGAGTCCTAGAGCCAGAGACGAAGGTGTCAGGAGGAGGTGAGGCGCCGACGTCCCTGTTCCACGGAGGGTGATTTCAAATAACGGCCACGTCGCGCTGTCGGTCTCAACGACCAAAGAACCCTGATGATCCCCGATCGCCTCGGGTGCGAATCGAACGAGGAATGTCTGTCGCGTTCCGGGTTCCAGTACCGGAGGAACCTCCGACAAGAGGGTGAACTCGTCACCTTCGATCGTTGCCGAAAGGGTAACTGGATCGCCGCCGAGGTTGGAAAATTCGACTGTGGCCTCGTTGAGACCATGAATGGGAACATTCCCAAAACTGACGCTGGAGGGAGCTTGCAGGAACTCTCCGGGAAAGATCCCCCCGTGGCCCGCCACCCTGGCGTAGGTGATGCCGGAGTTGTCCGGGTCGTTTGAGCGGATCCACAGCCAGTTGCTCCTGGTGTTCAAACCGCCGGAGCGAAATGCGATTTCGAGGTCAACGGTGGCGCCGGGCGCCAGACTGAAGGGCAATTGTGTTGGTGCGGTGATCGAGAATTCCGAGCCGCCGAAGGCAAAGCCCCACTCGAGGATCTCCAACGAACTGCCGCCGACATTGGTGATTGGAATCGTCAGAGCCGCTGGTGACCCCGGAGATGATTGGCCGGCGTCAAACGGTCCGGGATAGCCGGGACCCAGGTCGAGATCCGGTTGGTTGGAAAGGGCAGACAAGAAGAGGCTCCAACGATTGGGGTCCAGTTGAACTCCGGTTGCCGGAGCGTTGAGGGGGATTTCGATGGTTTGCTCAGCCAAGGGTGCCAACTCGATCTGGTGGTCTTCCGTGCCGCCGGCAGTCGTCACTCGCACGTCCAGCGGCATTTCGAACAAACCGGCGTTCTGCTGGATCTGGTGGATCACCAGACGAATCGCCGGACCGTTGATTGCCTCCCAGGAATAGCGGAATCGGGGCCGATTCTCGCCGTAGACCCACTGGTCGAAAAATTGGTCAAGATCACGCCCGGAGACACCCTCAAAGGCGGCCTTGAGATCCTCGGATGTCGCTGCCCCTCCAGCGTGAGCCACGCGGTAGGCGGCAACGCCCTCGAAAAAATCCTCGTCTCCCAGCCGGTGGCGCAACATGCGAAGCACCCAGGCGCCCTTGTCGTACACGGTTCCTGAAAAGGGTACGGGGTTGTCGTAGACCGGTCCCAGGAAGAGGCCGATGTTGTCGGAGTTGGCCAGGTAGTTCTGCAAGGTGCCTTCGCCGAGGTGTTCCGCCCAAAGCCACTCGGTCAAAGTGGCAAAGCCCTCGTTGAGCCAGAGCTCTCGCCAGTCCGCGCAGGTGATCCAATCGCCCCACCACTGGTGGCCCAGTTCGTGGACGTTGAGCCAGGGCATCCAGTCGCTGCCGATGGCGGCTGCCGAAATCGTGGTCAGGGTCTGGTGTTCCATGCCGCCGCCGAAATTGGCCGTGCAGTTTCCGTATTTTTCGTCGATGAAGGGGTATTCACCAAAGAGCTCGGCCATTGTCTCGATCATGGTGGGTGTGACGGCGAGGTCGTCCTGTGCCTGGTCCGCGACCTCGGGGAAGGCATACAGTGCGACCGGCATGGTCGTGCCCTGGTCCGAAACATAGGTCTCCTCGGAATAAACGTAGTCAGCGACGTCCATCACCACCAGGTAGGGAGCGACCGGATAGACGGAAGCCCAACTGGTGGTCGCCGTTCCGTCTCCGTGGTCCACGGTGCTTTCCATCAAGCCGTTGGAGGCGACGGTGTAGTCGGACGGCGCCGTTACGGTGACGTCGACGACCGCCTTGTCGTCGGGACGGTCGTTGCAGGGCCACCACACCCTTGCGCCGAAGGGCTCGGCCATCGTCCATGCCACCCGCTGTCCACCCCCGTGATAGTCCCAATTGATGCCGTTCCCCCGGTAGCCTGCCCGGCCGCCGTAGTTGATCAGGATGTGGATGCTCTCGTCCTCAGCCAGGATCCTTTGAAGGTCAATCGAGAGGCGGTCGTCTTCGTGACTGAAATGGAGGCCCACCGGAGAGTCGTAGGTGAAGGCAGCATCTTTGAGGAGGGTGACACCGAGCACCCTGAGTCCAG
>DAOWGJ010000196.1 GCA_030637505.1 Holophagae bacterium | reverse complement strand
GTTGATGGACCGAGGAGACGTTGCCCAAGACCGGGCCCTGGTTGCCGTTGCTCGGGTGATTCGTACGGAGACCCGCCGTCTGTGCGAAATGGAGTTGGAGCGCCTGGCGCCTCGAACATTGGGTCGAAGACTGTGGGACGGCGTGGTGAAGCGCCGTGTCATTCTGAGTTTCGCAGCGCTGGCGATTTCTGGGCTGGCGTTGGGGATCTTGGGCGCCTCCTGGGTCAACGAACGATCGTCGTTGCCGGGGGCCTTGGCGACATCGGACTCCGGTTTCGAGCCATACAGCGACCGTTCCGATGCCTATGGCGGTCCCGTGACCGAGGCTATCGACGGTGTCGGCGGCGCTCCGGCAATCACCTACCGTCCTGCGGATCAATGGCCGTTCCTGGCGGCTTTTCGCATCGGTGGGATTGACGAGGCCGGGCTCCCGATCAGGTCGGAATTGCCTCTCCGGCCGGTTGAACGAAGGGGAGGGGACTCGGGTCGGAGCCTGGAGCTTGAGATTATTTTTCAGGCAACTGGGCCTCTGCTGCGATTGCCTGTTCCAACAGGCTCCTTCGTCGATGAGGCCTCGGTCATTCTCAACGGGCACACTGCCGTACTGTGGTTGACGGGAGATGACGAACCGGTCCTGCGGCTGGGCAAAGAGACGTCAGGAAGGGTCGGCTATCGGACCATCGAGGGCGCCTCCGAGGGACAGGTCGGCGGCCGGTGGCCCCTTTTGCCGCCCGTGGTCGCAGGGATAGCCGCCGACATGAAGGCACTCCCCCCGGCGCAACGGGTCGAGCGGGCTATTGCCTTGGTTCGATCGTCGCTGGGGAGGTCCGGCCCGTTCGAGGCGGTAGGCAAGGGGCACTCGGGTTTTTTCGGACCGGTCTTCGAGGCGGGTGGGGGTGACTGCGACGTCGTCAATACCGTGCTGGCGGCCGTTTTTTCTGAGGCCGGGCTGCGAACGAGGTTGGCTGTTGGGTGGATCGGCCGGGGTGGAGTGGCAACGCCGGGACTCCATGCATGGGTCGAGGTCGACCTCGGCGACGGTCGGTGGGTCCCTGCCGATGCGACCGTGCCTGGACGAGTTGAGGCAGCCGGGATGGAAGGCCCGGACCCACGGCAGGATGAGAATCAAGCGGAGGCGATGACAGACGCCGGCCTCAGATCAGAACTGTCGACGTTGGGGTGGGTCGGAGGACTGCTCGCCTTCATTCTCACGGTATTGGTGATGGTTGCAGTATTGCGTTTTCGGGTCAGACGGGAATTCAAGGCGTCTGGGGATCTCGATCCCGGACCTCTGGTCGAGTCGCTGGTCCGGGATCGGGAGGCCTGGCCGGGATTTGCCGGGGCATGGAGACGACCCCTGGTGCCGACCCACGGTGTGGACCGCCAATCCTTGGCTGGGGTCGAAAACGCAGCCTCGCAGTCGGCCCTTTTCGTCGCCAAGTCTCCGGGCGAGTGGATGGCCCCGGTTATCAAGGGAGGCGGCCTGGTTCTCGACGGGTCGACTCGTGCCGGACGCTTTGCGGCAACGGCCTTCGGCGCCTTCGATCTCGATCAATGGGCCTCAATGTGGCGGTGTTCCAGCACCAATTGGTTTGGGTTGCAGGTTCAAGAGGCCCTCTGCGGGACGGGACTCAACCTGAAACTCCGGCATTCGGATGATGTGCGGGGAGGTGATGGTTCAGGCTTTGCCGTGGACCAGGGAGCACGCGCCTGGGTCGTGATCGACGAGACAGATCCTGATTGGCGGCGGTGTCGCGATCTCGCTGGAGCGCGGCCGGCGGAAGCGGTTTTTCGGGCCGCCGATATCGTCGTCGAAATGCTGCCGCTGTCCGGGCGCCGAACCCAGCTGGCCCTGTCGGAGTTGGCCCGAAAGGCCCTGATAGCGGTAGACCTGACACGTGGAACCCCCCTATGACGGCGCCGTTACTCTCGGTCGATCCGGACGCTGCCTTCGACTCTGTGGTCCATGATCAGCTTGGCGGCCCGTATCAGGTTCCTGCGGAATTGGTCAGACTGGCGATTGCTTTCGGGGCACTCAGAGTCGAAGTGCAATGCCGCAGGGGGCGGGTGGTTGTCGAGGCTCGAGGGGCGGCTGTGCCCTCTGCGGCCATCGAGGCCCTCAGCCGAGCCTCGGGACAGGGCGACGATATCGCCAGACTTCAGGCCCTGGCAGCTCTGGAAGACCTTGACGCCTCTGCCCTGGGTTGGGCAGTCGGCCTGAATCCCCGGCGCCTTGTGATACGCACCTGGGAGCGGCATATTCTGACCACGTTGTCCGCCAAGGGAGGGGCGCCCTTTCGGCTTTCACACGGAGCCGGCCGCCAGGCGGACGGGTTTTTCATCGAATTGACTGGACCTCATTTGAATCACAAACGAGCTCTCAGGTGGCTCGAGATCGCGTGTCGTTTTTCGCCCGTGGCCGTCATTGTTAACGGTCGCAATAGACAGCGGGAATTGGATTCAGGTTGTTTTCGGGTCCGCATCGCCTCGCCCTTGCCGGCCGTGGTCGCGCTGGGCGTCGACCTGGACTCCCCGAGGTTGTGGTTGCTCCGCCACGGTGTCGTCGCCACTCGCGTCGGTGTTCCAAACTGGCCGCCGTTTGAGGCGGCCGTCGAGTTGGAAGGCCATGTTGAGGGCAGGGTCTCGGCTGCACAGCTCAGACAGGCCGTAGTGCCGCATCTGGAGACGCTGATTTCCCGGGTGGTTGAGCTAGGCGTGAGAGTCGTGCCGCGTCTTCCCGAGTTGGGATTCAGGCAACGGCAGCGCATCACCCTCTTTTTGCTCAAGGCGGCGGAAAGAGGTTTGAGGCTCGAAGCCATCCGACGAACGTCTCTGTTCGAGGTCGTCGATGTCAACGAAACCCGCTGGGTTTCTCTGGAGGCTCTGGAGCATTGGCGGGGCACACTGCCGGGAGTCGTGGATTGCGGCTCGACCTCTGAGGATGTCGAAATGCCATACCTGGGTCTCGGTGTGCGCGAGAGGGAGAAGACCTCCGGCCTGATCGGGCGGCCATTGTCAGGCGCCTTCATCAGCCGCGCAGGCTTCGGGGCCGCGATCGGACGTTCGGCAAGGACCCTGCTGGGGTTTATCCCGGGGATGTTGGGGCCACGCCCTGTTCCGGACTCCGACCTGACTCATGGCGAGAGAGTGTTTATCCGGGCGTTGGAGGGCGCTCTCAGGGCCGGCGGGAAACCGATTGACGTCACATTGTGCTCGGGGCGCCGTGCGCCTCGAAGGTGGGGGCGCTGCCTGCGTTTGGCACGAGAACGACCGAGTATCAGGAGGGCGATTCAAGCGGTTTTGGAGGACCCTGCCAGTCTCTATGTCGTGGCCGTTGCCCTGAAATTACCTCGCTGGACAGTGGCGTCGGACACTCGATCGAATTGGTTATTGGGAGAATCCGAAGATCTGTTGTAGGATCGATCCAGGATTTCGTCGAGATCACTAAAGAACGAGGAGGGAAGTATGTCGTTGATGTTGTCTGGAATGATGTTGGCTCAGGATACGGGGTATGAGGGCGCTGGAGGCACTGCCGCAGGCATTGTCGGCCTGCTGTTCACGCTGATCTGGCTGGCGGTAATGGTCCTGGTGATTGCCGGGTTGTGGAAGACATTTGTCAAGGCCGGAAAACCCGGATGGGCGTGCCTGATCCCGATTTACAACGTGATCGTGCTTCTGGAAATCGCCGGCAAGGAACTGTGGTGGATCATTCTGCTCTTCATCCCGGTGGTCAACTTTGTCATTTTGATTCTG
>DAOWGJ010000361.1 GCA_030637505.1 Holophagae bacterium | reverse complement strand
TTGAACGGTCTATCAGCTCTTCGAGATCGTGAAGACCTCGATGGTGAGGGTGGGCCGCGGTGTCGAAAACGACCTCGAGACGCCGGGCGGCAAAACCACCTGGACGGCCTGCCGACCACCTCAAGGAGACATCCTCAAACCCGAGACCGGCGGGGATAGCCTCGACTGCGGCTGGGTCGGCGCCGGCCTCCACCAGGGCGCAGAGCAGCATGTCCCCTGCAACGCCGCCGGCACAGTCGAGATAGAGAGTGCGAACGCTCATGGGGTTCCTCCCTCGGAATCGAGGCGGGCAATCCGGTGGGCCAGGGTGGCGGCGCCGAAACCATTGTCGATGTTGACGACACCGATGCCTCCTGAGCAGGCGTTGAGCATACCCAGCAGGGCCGCAATACCCCCAAAACTGGCGCCGTAGCCGACCGAAGTGGGCACGGCGACGATTGGACGGCTGATGAGACCTGCGACCACCGACGGCAGGGCCCCTTCCATACCGGCGACGACGATCACGGCACGGGCGCTCTTGAGGCGGTCCAGCACGCCGAAAAGGCGGTGGATGCCGGCAACACCCACATCGGTGATGCGGTCGACTTCATGGCCGAAATGTTCCAGGGTTGCTGCGGCTTCTTCGGCTACGGGAAGGTCGGAGGTGCCGGCACAGACGACGGCGACTCCGGGGTGGGTCGCCGGGGAAGGGGGAGGGGTAGCCAGGATCCGACCCGAGGGGTTGTATTGCAGGTTCTCGAAAGTGTCTACCAGGGTTGCCGCCCGATCGGGCTCAAGACGGGAGATGAGCACCGAGCCGTGGTGGCCAAGACTGCGCTCAATCAACCGCTCGAGTTGTTCGGTGGTCTTTCCCGGGGAAAAAATCACCTCGGCCATGCCCGTCCGGTGCTTGCGGTCGGTGTCCAACTGGGCAAACCCCATGTCGTCGATGCCGTTCAGCTTCGCAAGCTGATCAACCGCGCCGTCGATGTCGAGGTCCCCCGCCGCCAGTTTTTCAAGCAGTAAACGAATGTTCTCGGATTTCATGTGTCTCCATCGCCCTGTGCGCCAGTAGCCAAGAGTCTCTTTCCCCAGGGATTCTACGCAAGATGGCGGCAAGCTGTTACCGATGAATTCCCATCAGACTTTGAACTTAAAGGCCCAATGATGGCCAAGTGTTTTAAATTCAGTATCTTCTTTGCGTTCCCTTGGCGCTCTTTGCGTCTTTGCGGTTCATTTCCCTCCTTATTCCGACCGGCTCCTCCGAATTACGCCAACTGCCGTCCTGCTTCCGCCAGCCGTTGCTCAATAGGGATGCCCTGTGGGCAGGCCCTGGTCGCGGCGCGCAGATCGACGCCTTCGAAGTGGCGTTCTTCGGGTGACAGCTGTGCGTAAAGTGATCTGGCCCGCTCAGACTCCCCGTAGCACTGGTGGTACATCAGGTAGCGCAGGGGACGAGCGATGGCCGTTTTCTCCGGGAAATGGGACTCACAGATGTGGGAGCAACCCTGGCAGGAGTGTTCCGCGCGGGCGGTTGCCATCCGCTGGAGCTGCTGGAATTCGTTCATGGTCAACTGGGCCGGCGTTTTGGCGGCGGCGACGTTCTCGGCCAGTTTCTGCGTATTGTCCAAGTGGGACACCGCGGCGTCGATGCGCTCATCGGCCCAGACGGCCTTGAGCTTGGCCTGGGCCAAGGTGAACTGCTGTGATTTGAAGCGCAGGACGTCTTCCTGGTCTCCGGGGACCGAGTCCTGGGTTTTCATGGCGATCAGTCCGATCCCGGCCTTTCGGCAGGCATCGATCGCCTTGTTGAGTTCGAGGTCGCCGTATTTGGCGAAACTGTAGCGGAACATGATGGCATCGATGCCGCCGACCTTCGCGGCTTTGTTCAGCAAGGCGACCTGATGATCGCCGTGACAAGAAAAACCGAAGAATCTGGTTTTTTTGCTTGCTCGAAGCCGTTCCCCCATCGTGATGTACTCGGGCTTGAGGAACTTCGGGTCATCGACGAAATGCATGAAAAAGAGATCGAGGTAGGTGGTCTCCAACTCCTCAAGGCATCGGTCGAGGTCCTTGGTATAGGAGTCGACGGTTGCATTCTTGCTGGGCCCCTTCGAGGTGATCCAGAGCTTGGAGCGGTCCCCGATCTGCTTGATGAAGGGGGCGATCGTCCGGTGGCTTTGGCCGTCGGCATAGACGATGGCCGTGTCCAGGTAATCGACGCCTTCTTTGAATGCCCGATGGAGGATCTTGTCGTATTTGGGATCGAATTTCTGTGCGCACCCGACCAGGAGGATCGGGATTGACTGACCGGTGGTCCCCAATTTCTTCCGGGGCACCTTGGCGGGGAGGGACGAGGCCTTGGCTGAGATTTGCGATTCAGCCGCTGAAGCGGTCGCCCCTCCGATCCCGGCGCCGACGGTCGAAATGGCGGCCGCCTTGAGGAACGATCGTCTGGTCTTGTGTTTCGTATCAGTCATGGTGCCTCCGGGTTGTTCAGGCCTCCGGCCTATTTCTCTTGTGGAGCAGCAGGCGCCGCTCGGATGATCGGCTTTCGCCGACCGGGGTGACATAGACGGCTCGTCGGTCGGTGACCGGGCACTCCGTCTGGCAGATGCCGCATCCGATGCACAGATCCGGCACCATGAACGGCTTGTTGAGAATGACCAGTTTGCCGAAGACGTTTTTGACCTCTTCATCTCTGGTCTGGATCGCCTTGGGTGAGACCGGGCAGACCTCTTCGCAGACGACGCAGGGGATCTCCATCGCATGGGGCAGGCAACGTCCGACGTCAAAGAAGGCAGTGCCCAGTGAAATTGGTCCGGCCTCTGCGAACGGACCCTTGCCCATCCTCTCTTCGACGGTGATCCTGCGAATGGCGCCGGTCGGGCAGACTTCGGAGCACAAGGTGCACTTGAGCTGGCAATGGCCGATATTGAAGTTCATGACCGGGGTCCACAGGCCCTCGAAACCCGCCTCCTTGAATGTGGCAGGTTGGAGGACATTGGTCGGACAGGCGTTGATGCACTGGTCGCACTTGATGCACCGTTCGAGGAACTCACTCTCTTCGACCGAGCCCGGAGGCCGGATCAGTGTGTCGGAGTAGTTGGCATTGGTGTTGACGCCGTGGTTTTTCAAGAGAGGGAAGGCGATCAGGCCGGCGATCGACGAAAAAACCAACCGACGCCTGCCGAGGTTGGTTCCCGGGATGACCTGTTTCGTGTCCTGACCGAGGAAGGTGAAACTCAGCGCGTCCTCGGGGCAGTCGTCGATGCAGTTCATGCAGCCGAAGCATTCGGAGAGTCGCAGTTGTGCGTGGGGGTCGGAAGCGCCCTCACAGCGGGTCAGACAGAGGTTGCAGTCGGTGCAGGCGTGCACGTCGCGGTTGATGCGAAAGATGGCGAAGCGGGAAAACACTCCGAGCAGAGCGCCGAGAGGGCAAAGCACCCGGCAGAAGAATCTCGGGATGACGAGGTTCATGCCGACCAGGGTCGCGAGGAACAGGCCGATCCAGAAAGAGCCGACGAAGATGCGCCGTTCGGTGCCGGGAGCAAATTTCAAGGCATCCCAGAAGAAGGTCCCGCCCGTCTGTGCGGACAAAGCGTCCATCACCATGTCGGATGCCGGCGAGAAGGCTGTGGCGACGGTACGGTACATCAGGCAGATCGGATCGAGCAGTCCGATCTGTAGGGCGCCGAAGGCGGCCATGATCAGAAACACGGCCAGGCCCATGTATTTGAGGGTGTAGATTTTCTTGTATTGGTTGCTCTTCCAACGATCGGGGTGTTTCCGAATATTGAAGAGCCATCCGGTCAGCTGGTGCAAGGTCCCGTAGGGGCAGATCCAGTTGCAGAAGACTCGGCCGAAGAGCAGGGTCACCGCGAGAATCAGCAATCCCCAGCCCAGGTAACGGTAGACATGGCCGGTTGCGAGTCCGGTCGACAGAAGCACGAGGGGATCCATCTCGAGCAGGCGGGAGACCGGGTAGCCCCCGAGGCGGGAGGTCCAGGTCGCCCAGCAGGCCAGGATGAAGGCGACGAAGAAAAAGACCTGACTGAGAATCCGCACATTGGTCAGGCGCAGCATTCGGGGCAGGTCCCACTTCGAGCGGGTCGGCCCGCTCACGTGATCAGCTCCACCCGCCCGCGGTAGTCCACTCGACCGCATCCCTTTTCTTCGGCCTTGAAGAGGTATCGCGGGAAGTCGGTGCCGCGTTCGAGAAGGTGCTCGAACGCCCAGGCGTCCAGAGCCACGGGGTCGGTACCGGCGACGATGGCGTCCCCCGGCTTGACGTTGGACGGGTCGCCCCCGGTGGGGCCGTTCTTCATCAGAATGTAGCTCCCGTCGACGATCGTCAGGGTCGGGCGCAGCATCAGCGCCAGGTCGGAGACGATTTCATGGATGTCCTGGTGGAACTGGTTGCGCCGCCCGCCAAGTAGGCCGTACCAATTTTTGATGCCCATCGAGGCCTGACAGAGGTTGTGGTCTTTGACCGGGGCCACGCCGATGACCTTGTCGACATTGGTCAACGGCCGGTGAAAGAAAAGCCAGTTTTCGATCAAGACCGCGCCAGGCGTATTCAGCGTGCGGAAGGCGTTGCTGTCGGGCAGATAGACTCGGCCGCCGCCTCTTTCGGCCGCCGGGCCGACGCCCGATTTCGCGAAGCAGTCTGCCGGGCTCTCGATCGGGTTGTCGGCGACTCGAACCTCCTGTGCTCTACAGTCGACGAGCAGCATGCGGACCAGAATCTCGACAATCTCCGGATTGGAGGTCGCCCCGAGGTTGGGTGAGCGGTCAAAAGCGACGTTGGGTTTGAGCAGCACGATGTCGCCGGGTTTGACGTAGTGAGTCAGACCGCCGATCGCGTCCAGTGCCTTGCGAAGGCGCTCCTCGACATTCGGGCCGCGGCCGACCGCAACGTCTGAAGCCATCGCCGGTTTTTCTACGCGAAAGTCCGTCAATTGCAAGGGCGTGATGACGGGTTTTGAACGCAATCCGGTTTGGTCTTTCATCGAGAAGGGCCAGTCCTCGGGCGCCAAGGTCAAATATCCGGCTGCCGTCCCAAGGCCGGCGACCGTCGCAAGACGGCGGATCAAGCTCCGCCGACTCAATTGTTCTTTGACATAAGCGGGGTTCTGTTTCGGTTTATCGTTATCCACTGACAGCTCCCCTGATTTTCCTGACGCCGGTATCTGCCGCCTGGCGGCCCGATGAACCGTCGATGCC
Organism: Holophagae bacterium; assembly: GCA_030637505.1. GTDB lineage: Bacteria > Acidobacteriota > Thermoanaerobaculia > Thermoanaerobaculales > Sulfomarinibacteraceae > DAOWGJ01. The sequence goes on along the minus strand of DAOWGJ010000361.1, from coordinate 10,570 downwards.
GAATACAAATTGCCCGGAGACCTCAACGGCAAAGAAGGTCTTCAGGAAATCGTGCTGGAACACCGCCCGGTTCTCGGTCTGTTCGACGATGGAATACTCGTATCCTTGTTCCTCGACCAGGCGCCCGAACATCGACGATGCAGCTTCAGAGTCCGGGGCCTCATGGATAAAGTACCGTACGTCGGAGGCCTGTTCAGTCGATCCGAACCAGAAATCCGTTGCGAAGTCGTACTGAAAAGCATCGGTCGGCACGTAGGCCAGCCGTTCGAAGGGGACGCCAAGATCATTCATCAAGATCGTCGTCGCCCGAGGCGTCGAATTTGTACCTGATGGGAGGTCCGTGAGAACATCAAGCAGCGCCTTGGCCTTTGTCAATGCGGCTTCGGCGGTGCTGTCGGCGGCGATCTTGAAGTAGTAGCCTCCCATGCCCCCTACGGCGCCCACCGGGGTCGAATAGTAAAATGCGTTGCCCTCGGTGGCGACCGCCCGTCGCTCGTCACGTTGGGCTGCGAATATGCCCAGAGTGTTGGGGAATGAACCCTGTTCGTAGATCTCGACCGTGACGAAGTGTTCCCCGTCGGAGAGGGTCAGGTAGTGGAGTTTCTGAAAACCAAAACTGAGGTACTGCTCGGCGGCGCCGTTGATCTTCTCGTAGAGGTTGTCCGGATCGTAGGTTTCGACCCGGCCGTCGACCTTCCAACCGCCGTCAAGCACCGCCGAGGGGAAGAGACCCAAATCGACAGATGCCGTTCCACCTGAAGCTGAACCTGGCTCCTGCCAGAGTTTCAACGGCCGTTGATAGAGAGTGTCTTCGACGCTGTCGTTTTCAAGCACCTCGATGCTGATGTCGCGGTCCGAGGGGTCGAAGTTGCTCCTCTGAGCGAGAATCCAGACGCCGGTGGCGATCATCAGCACGATGAAGGCAACGCCAAATCGGGTCTCTGAAGACGAGATCCGCTTTCGGAGCACCTTTCGCTTCAACGGATTGAGCACCCTCTCCCGTACCACATACCCTCCAAGGACTCTTCGAATAAATCGCCTGATCCAGAGTACCGTGGCATCGGCATTCGTCAATGGGAACGTGTCTCAATCCGAATGAAATGAAGTGCACGTTCTGCATGTCTCTGCAAATGCTGCAGTACGATCGACGTGCCGGCGGCAATATAGAAAAGGCCGTAGTGAGGTAGCACAGCCTGTAACTCATGCGGAATCAACAGTTGTCAATGATTTCCCCCGAGATTTCACGATTGGCACGCATCCTGCTCTAACTGGTGTGCAACGGCGATCTCGGCTCTGTGCCGACAAAACCCGCCGGAAAGGATTGATCATGAAAATTACCGGAAAAACATTAACGACCATCATCGGCACCGGCGCCCTGGTTTTCGCGACAGGGGGCTACGTTTCGGCTCAGGAGGCGGGGACCCAGGAGCAGACTGCCGCCCAGACCAAAAGCCAGGTCGAGACCCAGAACAAGGACCAGGCTCAGGTCAAAGGGGCCCGGGGTCAGGGACAGGGCGCTCAGGCGAAGAACGGCCAGGGAAACAAGAACGGGCCCGGGGACGGTTCCGGCAACCAGGGTGTCGGGCCCAAGGATGGTACCGGCAATGGTTCGAAGGGCGAGGGACAGGGACAGGGACAGGGACAAGGACAAGGACAGGGTGCCGGCAATGCCAAGGGCAATAAGAACGGACCCGGAGACGGCACGGGGAACCAGGGCGTCGGACCCAAGGACGGCACCGGAAACGGCTCGAAGGGTCAGGGGCAAGGCCAGGGCCAGGGTAATGGCAGCGGAACTCAAGCCAAAAAAGGCAAAGGCGGTCAGGGCGGTCAGGGCTCGGGAATGACCGGAGGGCTGGAGTACGGCGCCGGTTCCGGCTCCGGGTCTCAGATGCGCGGTCAGGGCCAGGGTGATCAGGGCCAAGGCGGCCGGGGTTCGGGTTCCTGCAGCGGTTCAGGCGGCGGCGGCCGTGGTGGTGGCGGACGCAAGTAAGCAGAAAGATATTCCACGAAGCGCGCCCCTCTTTCTGGGGGGCGCCCCTATTTTTGGAGACGCACATTTCGCTGCTGTTCCCCCCTTCGAAGTGCCGTGATCGGTTGTGGGTTCGACATCGGGAACGATAACGGGAAAGGGCTCGGGTTCGGGTAAGAGACCGATCCGGTAGAATAGGCGGGTTATGAAAGCAACACCCGGTGGACCGGTTTCTCTCCTGCTTCAACGATTTCTGCCCCGGCTGAAATATCCGTGGCTGTTCCTGATCATGCTCTGTCTGTTCCTGGCTGATCTGGTTGTGCCGGATTTTCTGCCCTTTATCGATGAGGCGATGCTGGGGCTGTTGACGGTGTTGGTCGGTTCCTGGCGAACGCGCCATCAACCGCCGGAAGAACCGTTGCCCCCGAAAGACGTCACCGATTTCGGATCAGACAGCGACGCCTGAGAACACAATATCTCGCAAAGACGCAAAGGGGTTTCTTTCAGCTGTTTCTTCCTCCGCGCCGCTGCAACAACGCCGTCGTTCAATCCAGGGGGCGGGGTTTTGTCATCGCCTCCGGTGAGAGGATCGAATCCAGCTGAGCCTCGTCGAGATCACCGGAATCGAGCAGGATACGGCGAACGGGCTTGCCGGTCTTCAATGCCTCTTTGGCGACCGCCGAGACTCTCTCGTAGCCCAGGATCGGGACAACAGCGGTGACGATGCCGATCGAATTCTCTACCATTTCCCGACAGTTCGCCTCGTTGGCCGTGATCCCCCGAATGCAGCGCCTGGTCAGCGTTTCGACTGCTGCGGTCATCATGTCCAGGCTCTCGAAAAGATTGAAGGTCAGGACCGGTTCCATGACGTTGAGTTGGAGTTGACCGGCCTCGGCGGCCAGGGTGATCGTCAGATCGTTGCCGATCACCTGGAAGGCGACCTGGTTGACGACCTCGGGAATGACCGGATTGACCTTGCCGGGCATGATCGACGACCCCGGCTGCATCGCCGGCAAATTGATCTCGTTGAATCCGCACCGGGGGCCGGAAGACAGCAGTCTCAAATCGTTGCAGAGCTTGGACAGCTTGACGGCGATGCGTTTGAGTACGGCCGAGAACATGACGAAGGCCCCGGTGTCCGGAGTGGCCTCGACCAGATTCTCAGCCAGGCGCAGGTCGAGGTCGGTGATTCGGCGCAGTTCGGCTGTCGCCATTTCAGGATATCGGGGATCGGCGTTGATGCCGGTCCCGATCGCCGTTCCACCCAAGTTGATCTCCAATAACAGATTTGAGACCTCCAGCAGGCGTGCGATGTCCTCGGCTGTCGTCACGGCGAAGGCTTCAAATTCCTGTCCCAGGGTCATCGGCACGGCGTCTTGCAGCTGGGTTCGTCCCATCTTGAGCACGTCGGCAAACTCCTCGGCCTTGAGGTGCAGGGCCTCGGAAAGTTTTTTGAGGGCCGCGGCAAGATCCCGTTTCTTGAGGATCGTGGCCAGGCGGACCGCGGTGGGGTAGGCGTCGTTGGTCGATTGGCTCAGGTTGACGTGGTTGTTGGGATGGCAGAATTCGTACTGCCCGCGTTCGTGGCCCAAGAGTTCCAGCGCGCGGTTGGCGATGACCTCGTTGGCATTCATGTTGGTCGAAGTTCCTGCGCCGCCCTGGACAACATCGACCACGAAATGGCCGTGCCAGTTGCCGTCGATGATCTCTTGGCAGGCAGTGTCGATGGCCCCCGCAATGTCGTCGGGCAGGAGGCCCAGCGAGTGGTTGGTCCTCGCCGCCGCCTGCTTGACCATTGCCAGGGCCCGCACCAGATGAGGGAAGTGAGCGATGCGGATGCCGGTGATCGGAAAGTTCTCCACGGCCCGAAGGGTCTGTACGCCGTAGCGGGCATCCTCGGGGACTTCCCGCTCACCCAGAAGATCGTGTTCCGTCCGGGTGGCGCCGGGCCGATAGATCTCGTCCCAGCCTGTCCGCCGGTGGGCCGAGTATTGGAGACGGCGGACCATGATCCGTGCGACAGCAGCGTAGAGGCTCATGGCGGCCTCGGCGTTGGTCGCCAGCCGGACCCGGACCTCGTCGACCTGTATGGCGAGGTAGCGGAGGTCACTGACGGCGGCTCCCGTGGCCGAGTGCACACCGGGTTCCAACAGGCCCGCTTCACCGGTACCGTCGCCGGGTCCCAGGATCAACAATGTGCCGGCGGCGTCACCGGAGTGGACTCTGACCTCAACCTGGCCTTCGAGGATCAGGAAGAACGCTTTCCGTGGGCTGCAGGCCGCGAACAAGACGGTTCCCGCCTCACAACGGTGCTCGTGGGTCACTGGGGCAATGAGAGCCAGAACCGAAGGATCGAGGCCGGAGAAGATCTCACATGTTCGTAACTGGTCGATGATGGTGTTCATCGGGGCAGGCTAGCATGGGACGGAGGAAAAAGAGGGGGAGAAATCAACGCAAAGACGCCAAGGCGCAAAGACGCCAAGAAAGGCAGGGGGAGGGCGCTTGGACGGGATGACTGGAGGAGGAGGGCGCGAGTGAGTCGGTGAGATTCCTCCACTCGCTCCGCTCGGTCGGAATGACAGGGGGAGGGAGCTCGGTCGGAATGACAGGGGGAGGGAGCTCGGTCGGAATGACAGGAGGGGCTCTTCCATTTCCCTGTCATCCCGACCGAGGGAGCAGAGCGACCGAGTGGAGGGATCTCCCCAGCCCATACGGTAAAACGCCAGCTGGTGCGCGTAACGACCAATTCAAAACCTCCCCTTGACAAACGACCCTTGGTGACCTACCGTACTATAACAGTGATACACCGAATGGGAGGTGTGCAAATGGCTGGTTTCGTCAATGTCGACCCGTCAGATGCGGTTCCGATCTGGAAACAGATCGAGGATAGGGTTCGTAGGTTGGCAGTCTCGGGTTCGAGTCCTGCGGGATCGGGTGTTCCGTCGGTTCGGGAACTCGCCCGGGAACTGAGGGTCAATCCGGCAACCGTGGCCAAGGCCTATAACCGGTTGACGGAGGCCGGGGTGCTGATCGTGCGGCGAGGCGAAGGCACGTTCTTTGCCGAACGCTCTTCCAGGGCCATCAAGGCTGACCGGACGCGCATTCTTTCGGAAGGGGCCCAGCGTTTCGCCGAAGTGGCCCTCAGCGTGAAGGCAGGACGGGCCGAGGCGGAAGAAGAAATCGTGAAGGCCTTTGAGGCGATGCAGTCGATTGAAAGCGGGGATGAGGCATGAATACTGAAAAAACCGGGCCGGTTGCAGAGGTCGAACGTTTGACCGTCAGATTCGGACGTACAACTGCGGTGGACGAGGCCTCCTTCGTCGTTGAGCGGGGAGAAGTCTACGCCTTGCTCGGCCGGAATGGTTCGGGCAAGTCGACGACGGTCCGTTGCCTTCTCGGCCAACTCAAGCCGGCGGCCGGGAACGTCGCTATCTTCGGGAGGGGCTCGTGGGTCGATCGCAGGGCAATCATGGAGCGGGTCGGCGTGGCGCCCGAGGTCAGTGACATCCCTCCTGAGATGACGGCGTTGCAGGTCTCCCGTTTTGTGAAGCCGTTGTACTCGCAGTGGGACCATCAGGCGTTCATGGAACGCCTTGATCGGTTTGGGGTAGATCCTCAGAGACGCAATTCCAGGTTGTCCAAGGGGCAACGGAAACAGGTGGGACTGGCCCTGGCCCTGTCGTCAGCGCCGGACCTGGTCATCCTGGACGACCCGACCCTGGGTCTGGATCCGGTCGCCCGCAAGGCGTTGTTCGACGAGTTGATCGGTGAATTGGCCGAAAGGGGAACGACGGTGCTGTTGACCACCCATGACCTGGCGGGCATCGAGGGTGTCGCTACGCGGGTCGGAGTGATCAGAGAGGGCCGCATGGTCGTCGACGAAAATCTCGAGATCCTCAAGGCCGGCTTCAGGAGGGTCCGTTTCCCCCGGCCGGAGGGTGGCGGCATTCCGCAGATTCCGGGAATCCTCCATTCGAACATGACCGGAGACACAGTTGAGGTGGTCGTGCCCGATTTTAGCCACGCGGTCGAGATCGCCTTCCGGGAGGTTGCGGGCGGCCGGATGGAGATCTCGAGCCTCTCGTTGGAAGAGATCTTCATTGCCGTCTCCAACGGGGCGGACGGAGGTGCGTCATGAGAGGTTTTGTTGCCATTGTCACTCGGGAGATCATTGACCGCCGTGCGGTTCTCATCGCCGCCGGTTTCGCGGCCCTGATCCAGATACCCGTGCCATACGCGCCCGGTATCGCGTGGTCGTCGGCCTCCGATGTCCGGGGGGCAATGGCGTTGTTCATGGGGCTGGGCCTGGCCTGGATCATCTCGGTGGTCCTCGGCGCGTCAATGGTCGGTGGCGATCTGGCCCAGGGCCGGTCTGGTTTTTACTTTTCACGACCGGTCCGTGGCAGATCGATCTGGTTCGGGAAATTGGCGGCGAATTGGCTGCTGGTGATGGCGACCGAGGTGATTGTCATGCTGCCGGCGGCCGTGCTGCCCGGGTCGGATGTCTATTTTGAATTGGTTCGCGACGAGCCGGGGTGGGCGTTGCTCGGCCTTTTGGTGGGTGTGCCGCTCTTCCTTCTGGTGGTCAGTCATGCCATCAGTGTGATGTCGCGGGCACGGTCACCCTGGATTGCCCTGGATGCGATCGTGTTTGTGGTCCTGGCGGCGTCTTTGTGGTACCGGCTGGCGCCGTTGGCTCTGGAGGCGCCGTTGGCCGCGGTGGCCGTCGCAGGCTTTATGGCCGTTTCCATAGTCGTGGCGCTGGTTGCGGCTGGGTGGGCCCAGGTGTCGGTCGGACGGACCGATATTCACAGAGGGCATCGAATCCTCTCGACCGTCTTGTGGGGAGTATTGGGCTTGACCACGGTAGCTGCCGTTGGCTATGGGGTCTGGGTGACAGCCGCCGACCCGGCCGACCTGGTGAGCGTCGAGGCCGTTCGGCCGGCGGAACAAGGGCCGTGGATCGAGGTGGTTGGAAACTCGGCCGGGCGGTTTGACTTCGTGCCTCATTTCCTCTTGAACCGGGAAACAGGGGTGCATTTGAGGATTTCCTCAGCGGATTGGTGGTCAGATTCGGTTGTTTTCTCTCTCAATGGCAAACGAGTGGCGTGGCTGGATCCCATTGGATTCGATCAGCGCCAACTGGTGTTCGCCGACCTTGGCGACGAACGGCCGAAGCCACGAGAGACACCTTTGACATTTTCGAGGGTCAAACGGCTGGTTCTTTCGGACCGGGGAGATCGGGTGGTGGTCTTCGAAGAAAAGACCCTGTCGGTCTATGAATTGGAGACCGGCAAGTTGCTGATTGCAACTCGTTGGAAAGAGAGATCGCCAGTTCGGATGGCTCGATTTATCTCTGACGATCTCTTCAGGGTGATCACCGGAGCGGCCAGTCATAGTTCGGGTCCACAACCGATCGAGATCGTCGAGATCAACCTTGAATCCGGATTGGTTGAGACAACGGGCAGAGTTGATCCTGAACCTGGCGTGATGGACGACGTCGACCCCCGGACCTGGCGTTTCGGATTTGCCTATGATTTCCGATCTGATCGGTTTTGCGTGATCGAGGGAGGGTCGGGCAGGTTCCGGATGACTGTCCGGAATGGGCGGACAGGAGCCGTCGAAAGGGACCTCGGTGTCTTTCCCGAAGCGGGGCACGCCTTATGGACCAGCGACGGAAGCTTGGTGCGCGCTTTCGTCGAGGGCGGGCAGGGGTGGGTGGAGGTCTGGCAGGCTGACGGACTCTCTCCCAAGAAGTGGCCGGTCGGGCCGGCCGGCCGGTTGATCCCCAGTGGAGAGTCAATGCCTGGCGAGTTTTCAATTGCGGTCCATCCGGAAGCCCTGGAATACGATCCGATGGCGCTTCGCGGCGTGTCCCTCAACATCGACACCGGCGTCTTGCGCCAGATCGAAGGGGCCCGGTTCCCGGCCGCAGGGTGGTGGATGGTGTATTACGGGGCACCCTCCGACGGCCGCCTCTGGTTTGGCGAGGGCTGGACGCTGATGGAATGGGATCCTGAGTCGGGGACGGTCGAACACCTGCTGGGGCAGAAGAGTGAAGGGTGAAGGGTGAAGGGTGAAGTTTGAACAGAAAACAACACTGTCCCCTTCTCTTGTGCGAGGAGCAGAACCTGCAATACCCCCCCCGACAGTCTCATGAACCCTGATTTCAATCCCCGGCCTTCGGGGACGCATCAAGGTTACCGTAGGCGCAGCGGGTGTCGATCGCCCCCGCTCGGTCATTTCCCGGAGGGGCTTGGTTATAGGAATCGGGAGGGATTCGCCCCTCCAGGAAACGACCTCGGCGGCCTACGGCGTTGACCAAGACTCGACCGCAGACGCGCCCGCCGATGGTTGCCCGGTGTCGCCCTTCTTCGCATCGACGACTCAGGTGGGAGTTCTGCCCGGTGAAGAGAGGGCGCACCCGGCACGCCCGTTTTGGCGTCTTGTGCGCCCTTGAGTTGGGGCTTCGGTGTTGGCTGTTTCGGTTGTTGTCCCTCGACGCGGCGCCGGTCCCGGACGCAGCAGTGCTTGACAAGCTGGTCTGGTCAGACTAGGTCAGGAGGTCCCCATGCCGATGACCAATATTTCCGAGGCCAAAGCGCAGCTGTCGGCGCTGATTGAGCGAGTCCTTGCCGGCGAAGAGATCATTATCGCCAAGGCCGGGAAGCCGGTAGCGCGGCTCACGAAGTTTGACCGGCCCGGAAGATATCGGAGACCGGGAGCACTCAAAGGTGCAATTCGTATCGCTGAGGATTTTGATGAGCTTCCCGAGGATCTTCAGGCTGCTTTCGGGATGGGTGAGCAGTGAATCTCCTTCTCGATACCCATGTGGTGTTGTGGTGGTTGAGTGACGATCCTACGCTTTCCGACGCCGCACGATCTGCTATCGCCGATCCCGAGAATACGGTGTTCTTAAGCGCAGTCGTCGTGTGGGAGATCCGCATCAAACAAGGCATCGGGAAGCTTGATCTTCCTGAAGACTTTGGTGAGGTGTTGGCTCAACAATCTTTCCCGGAGTTGTCGATCACTGTGCAACATGCCGATGCCGTTGCGGTGTTGCCCGCGATTCACCGAGACCCATTCGACCGTCTTCTCGTCGCGCAGGCAATGGTCGAAAGGATGACGATCGTCACTCGAGACCCCTTCATCGCGGATTACGGAATTGACATTATCGTCGCCTGAGACAGTTCTCCCGCTAACAGCGCAAAGGGAAACACAGGTCTTTCCTATTCTTCATCTTGGCGATTTTTCCTTCGTGCCCTCCTCAGCCGCCTCCGCCAATCTCAACCACTCGGAGTTTCAGGTTGGTGGAATTCGTGAGGTCGTTGAGGAAGAGGATCGTGTCACTTGCGCTGTCGAAGAACCAGATCCCTACCGTGACTCCGGTATCGTCGACCTTGGGCACGGCGGTGATCGACCTTGGACGCCCGACGTCGGCCGGAAGCAGTCCGTAGAGTGAGTGGCTGACGCCTACCAGGCGGGTTTTCGATGGCTCAGTCAGGTGTTCGAGGATGGCCATCGCGCCGCTTGCGACGTCGAGAATCAGCGCGCTGTCGGTCGAGCCCGAGCGAGTGGTCATAGGCACAGGGACGAAGCGAATCGGAGTTGTGACCGGGGCGTCTTTCGGGAAGCTGGAGATCAAATTCTGTTTGAGTGTCTGAACCGTCAACCGGGTTGGCTTTCACTTGATCCCGCCGACGAGTGACAGTGTTCCTGTCTCATTGTCGATCAGCAGAAAGTGGGTCGTGGCGTCGCTGCCACCCTGCAGATCCATGCTCGAGACGGAGCCGACTGCCGGGGGAAGAGACGATGCGGGCGTCCCGGTGATGTTGGTGGCCAGATCATCGATGCCACTGAACACGGTACATCGCCCGGTGGTGCCGTTGTAAAGATAGGCTGCAACCGTCTTCCCGGAGGATCTCCGACGCATGACAAGGGCGAAGTTCCCGTCGGAATGCGCCAAGTCTGCAGCTGGGAAATTCGAAATACGTTTGACGCTGAATTTTGTGAGCTCCTGGTCCATCCCAGTTACGTAACCCATCGCCCCTGTCGTCGTATCGACCAGCAAGATAGCGTGCACCTCTCCGTTGGCCAAGTGGATCGGGCCGGCGAGGATCTGCCCGCTGAGGGCGGGAAGGTCGAGGGGCCTTCCAAGGATGGTGAATACGTTATGGGGAAAGGGACGCGACCGAATCTCCAGCGACGTTGTTTTGACCCGGTCAATCATGGAGGCCTGGCCATTATTGAGGTCGATGACAAAAATGCCTCTGGTGGCGTCATGAGAGTCAAACCTGGGGATTGCCAGCTTTGGTGAGGCGGCCACACCGGGGTTGATCCCGGTTGAAAGACCGACGGTCGTTGCAACCCCCGGGGTACTGGTCGATCCAATCTTGAGGTTGAACCACCCTCCCCAGTCTTCGTCGACGCCATTACCGCTGTCGGTGATGACCAAACGAACTTCACGGACGCCGTCGAGGGAGACCGAAAAGGTCCTGGCGGGGTCGCCCTGTCGCACCAGTCCACTGCTCCAGAGGTCCCGGCCGTCCCCTCGAATGAAGAATTCGATTGACCCCGCCCGACCGCAATAGTCAATGCAGT
>DAOWGJ010000368.1 GCA_030637505.1 Holophagae bacterium | reverse complement strand
GGAAAATTTCTTCTGCCTCTATGGGGTTGGCGCCGGACCGCAATGCGACCGACCAGATCAGTCGACCGTATCGATCGAGGAAGGTATCCCATGCGCCGGGATCTCCCTTGCTGCAAGCTCGAACGAGAGCACGAACGTCGTCCCCAGTCATGAGGGCGCATACTATTGCAGACGGTGTGATCAATGTCCAACCAACCGTGAACGCCGTGTGACCGAGGTCACTCGTAATCCTGCTGTCCAAGTGAGCACAGTGCCTTTCAGTCGCTACATCGTAGGCGTAGGATAGGGACGGGACTTCGTGGCGACTCATGGTGTTTCTTCGGTTTCTGTCGCGTGAGGGCTGCCCGCAGTTGAGAAAACGTCCCATTCGAGAAATCAATCCCTCAAGGTCGAGTTTTTCACCGAGAAGAAACTCGAGGCTCAATCTGTTGTCTGTTGTGTCGGTGGAGGAGGAGAGCGATGGACTGGGTTCAATGGGTTGGATATGTCGGGTCGGCGTTGGTCGCGACGTCCTTGATGATGAACAACATTTGGCGTTTGAGGTGGATCAATCTGGTCGGCGCCTCAACCTTTGCGACTTACGGCCTGTTGATCCAGGCGTGGCCGGTGGTTGGCTTGAACAGTTTCATCGCGGTCGTCGACGTCGTCTACCTGATCCTTCTGAGCCGAAAGAAGGAGACGTTTTCGTTTTTTGAGGTAGCCCCGGATTCGGCCTTCCTCAAGGAGTTCCTCAGCTTCTGGTCTGATGACATCGCCAGGTTCTTCCCCGGTTTCTCGCTGGAGGATTTGGTCCACCCTGAGATTCGTTTGATATTGCGCAACATGCTTCCGGTGGGGGTCTTCGTGTGCGAGGACGGTGGGGACGGCGTCGCGGACATCCGCCTGGACTATGTCGTTCCGGATTACCGTGACTTCAAGAATGCACGATTCGTCTATTCGTCAAGCCACCCAAGGCTCAAGGCCTGCGGTTTTCGGTCGTTTGCGGCCACATCAAGCGTGCCGGCTCACCAGCGGTTTCTCCGGAAGGTGGGCTTCCGAGAGGATCCGGGACAGCCCAGCCGCTTCACTCTGCCGGTTTAGACATGCCCTGCAAAATCAGTTCGGCGCCTCGACGGCGGAGGCCCGGTTCAGAAGCTCCAGAATCCGTGGGTTGTCGGCGTAGGTCTCGCGGTACTTGACGACCGTCTCCGGAGGAAGCCGGACGCCCGCGTCGAGGAAAGCCTCCGGAGCATCGCTACCCGAAAAGGCGCTGATCCCGATTGCGGTCTCGAATGCCGTTGCGCCGAAGTTGTCCGTCGCCGCCAGGTCCGCACCGGCCCCGATCAGGAGCCGTACCACCGATCCGTCGCAGTTGGAGGCGGCCAGCTTCAAGGCGGTGTTACGGCGGTCGTCCATGATATCCGGGTCGGCCCCGCGCCCGAGCAGTAGGGTCGTCAGGGTGGTGGTCACGGTCGGCGACGGGTATTTCATCATCGTGCATCCCGAGCCGAAGTACAGCACGTGCAGCGGGCGCATGCCAACGTCGTCGAGACGCTCGTTCGGGTCGATGCCGGCGTCGAGAAGCTGTCGAACGGTCTCCTCTTCGAGGTCGTTCAGCGCCCGCCACATCTGCTCTGGAGAAAACTCGATGCCCGCCGCCCGTAACGCCGCCAAGGCGGCGCCGGTGTCGGCGCCCGCGGCACCAACGGAGGTGGTTGTGATGTTGGGGTCGAAATCCGGCGCCCAGTTACGGACCGCGTCGAGTGCCTGTTCGGCCATCTCCCGGTTTTCCGAGTCGGTGGCTATGATTGCCTCGAGATCGTCCGCCGCAGAGGCCGCATCGGTTCCCAGGTCACGAATTCGTCGCAACGCCCCGAATCGGTTGTGAAAAACATGATCGAGGGATTAACCCAACTCAGGGCCCTACTCTTCAGGTGAAGAAAGGACAGGGAGGGTAGAAATGCCCAGGGGGACGCGCCCCTCCGGGCCGACCATGATGTTGGCGATGGTGGCGGCGCCGAGGGCCTTCTCGATGTCGGCCATGGCCTGGTCGAGCTTGCCGTGAAGGGGGCAGAGGCTGTCACGGTGCTCCGGCAAGGCAAGTGGACAAGAGAGGATTCGCTGTAACGGGTCGACGGCGTTGACGACGTCCAGGATCGAGATAGCCTCGGGTGATTTGTCCAAGGTGAAACCACCGCCCAGGCCCCGCCGGGAGTGCACGAGGCCCGCCTTGACCAGGGTCTGCATCACTTTCGCCAGATAGCCGCTTGGGACCTTGGTCGCCTCGGCGATCTCGCGCGTCAGGTGCGGGTCGTCGGGACTCTTGGCCAGGAAGGTGATGGCACGAAGAGCGTACTCGGCGGTTTGGGAAATCATGATGGTTCCCAACCCGGCAGTGCTGGAATCAACAGAACTGAAACTGGAAACTGGAAACTGGAAACTGGACTCCGTTCATTCGACGTTGTCGCCAGTACGGATCTGTTCACCTCATCCTCCCTCGCGGGGACATTCCCTCGGGATCGGGGGGCACAAGAGCCAAAGATCGAGTTTCCTTTTCAAGTTCCGAGCTTCCTTGTTGAGTTTCAGGATACAGGACGCAGGCCCTTGGTGCCTGAAGCCTGAGACCCTGGCCTTGCTTCGTCTTTCGAAGCCGTTCGTGTTTCAACCGCCCATCCCTGCCAAATTATGAGAAATGGACCTTGACATCCAGAATAGGCGGGTTTATGGTTTCTGTCAATCTGGATCTACGGGTCCAGAAATCTATTTTGACTTAGGGTTCGCGCAAGAATAGGTACCTGCACCGAGGGTGAAAAGGCGCAACTGTGACAAGGCACGCGAGTGAGGCATATTCCGCATATTCAGAGGGAGCGTAACGCAGTCAGAGTTGATGCATTTGCGACCGAATGCGGGAGTTATT
>DAOWGJ010000376.1 GCA_030637505.1 Holophagae bacterium | reverse complement strand
TTGTAGGGTGGGCCTTGGCCCACCACTGTCTTTCGGAGGGTCTCGGCACTTTCTACGGTTCTCTCGGCTCAGCCTCCAAGATCCACAAGTCGCCTGTCAGTTCGGTCTGCGTATGAACCGAATACCTTCCATCCGAACTGAAGGAGATCGATCCGCTCGAAAAACTGGTACCACCGGTATCTCCTTGTCCGAGGTCAATCGGGAGACCGATGTCCTTCGGCGTCCCGTCAACCACAGAGACCCGGCGAATGCTCAATCCTGCTCCCTCCCAATCTCCACAGGCGAACAGGCCACGGCTCCCCGGCTCCCACCAATGACTACTAATCCGCCGGCCGTCGGTCAGAGCCCTTGATTCCGCCGGACCCACAAGGGAGCGAACCCACAGATTCTCCTCGTCGTTCCTGTTCCCTAACCACGAAAGCATGGAGCCATCCGGAGAAATTCTCGGTATATAGTCGGTGGTTTCCCCAAATGTCAGCTGTTCAGGCTCGCCGACGCGCCTCCCATCCTCGATACGTGCCCACCAGATATGAAACCGACCGCTCCGATTCGAGGCGAAAGCCAGATGTGTGCCATCAGGCGAGAAGAACGGATTCCCGTCCGCCGCCTCGTCGGTCGTAAATTGCAGGGGCACCCCACCGTCAACCGGAATCGTCCAGATGTCCCGCTGATCGGCAATCGCCTGTTGAAAAGCCACCCAACGGCCGTCCGGGGAAAAAACAGGGACGGCATAGAACCCGGGTTGTGCCATCAGCGACTGAGGGCCGCCGACAGGACGCCCTTCCACCAAGTGCTGGAGGAAAAGACCATCCGCCTCTCGAAACCCTGCCCAATAAACGACAGCACTGCCATCCGGGGCCATCGAGGCCAAATCGGGGTTCCGGGCATCACCCAGCCGCACGTTCGTACCGGTTACATGGTCAACGACGTGCAACCAGGTCTGATTCTTTCGGCTGGAGTAAACCAGCAACTGACCATCTGAAGAAGGTGAGACCTGGTTTTCAAACCCCGCCCCCGCCGAAAGGCGTTCAGGAAGGCCTCCGTCCGAATCAATCCGCCACACGGCACTCGTGGTCCGGAACGACCGTTTTGAGAAAATGAGGTGCCCACCTGTCCAACCAGACTTCCCCATCGATCCTGAGCTGTTATGGTCCAACCTGCGCGGCCGCCCTCCATCAACAGGCATGATCCACAACCCTTGTGAGGTGTTGTAACTGATCATCGTGCCATCCGGCGAAAAATCCGGATTGCGATGGTACCAGTAGCCGTCCTCGTCGGTAGTCAAATAACGATAACTCTCTTGATCATCTAGAGGCGCGATCGCCACCCGGTAGTGGCCGCTGTCGTCGCGCCGAACGAAGGCCAATTGCGTTCCGTCCGGCGACAGGGCTGGGTCGTCAGCGTCGGGCAAGACCAGTTCCGCCGTACCTCCAAGGCGCGGGACCTTCCAGATGGCCGCCTCGCCACTGCGGAAGGACGTGAAGTAAATCTCACTGCCGTCGGCCGACCAGGCGGGTCTCCGGTCGACCGCCTCGTGGTCGGTCAGTTGCAGAGCGTTGCCACCCTCCCGATCGATCAGCCAGATGTCGCCGGATCCACTACGCCCGGAGGCGTAGGCAATCATCGTCTCGTCTGGCGACAGAGCCGGGTCCACCGCCCAGACGGGATCGTGGGTCAGGGGCTTGGCGACCCAGGTCGTCGCCAGGGTCACAGGCGTGACGATGTCCTTGAGCCACCATGTGCCTGCAGATACCGCCGCGGCCAGGACCGCCAAGCCCAGAGCCTGCACCAGCCGTCGTTGCCGCCGAGAATTCAAGACCTTGGCCCGAATCAGACCTCCTTCGACCTCACCGCGCAGGTCCTTGAGGTCAGCCGCCATGGCCTCGGCACTCTGGTACCGGTCCTCAGGCTTTTTGGCCAGGGCCTTGCGCACGATGTCTCCAAGGACCTCCGGCGAGTCGGACCGAAAGTGCACGATCGGCGTCGCAGGGGTATGGAGCAGGCTGTCCAACCAACTGTCGGTACCGGCCGGCCGCAGGGCCGGGGTGCCTGTCACCATCTCGAAGAGCACCAGTCCCAGGCAGAAGATGTCGCTGCGTGCGTCCAGGGAACGGCCCAGAGCCTGCTCGGGCGACATGTAGCCCGGTGTACCCACCATGTGCCCGTGCTCGGTCAGGCGGGTGATGGTCTCT
>DAOWGJ010000287.1 GCA_030637505.1 Holophagae bacterium | reverse complement strand
TACACTAGGGACCGATCCGCTGTCCACAAGAGAGGGCATCCGTCCGGAACAGATGACAAACTGAAAGCTGATAGCTGGTAGCTGATAGCAACCAGCGAAGCCGGAATGCCTTGGTTCCGGCCTCACTAGGTCGGGCACGGCTTTTGCACGTTATCCCGGAGACGGAGGAAAGAATGTTCAACACCAAAGGACTCTATATCGTGTGCCTCGTCGGTCTGCTGATCTGCCTCACCCCTGTTGTAGAGGCTCAAAGCTCTTGGAACCCCGGAGACTCCGGTTCGGTCCGATTCCGCCTCGGCCTGTTCGAACCTCAGGCCGACTCGAGCTACTGGGACGAGAAATTCGACGTCTGGACCGGAAGTGGCGAAGATTTTCAGGATCTTGTTTGGGGCGTAGACGGTCTGTGGATGGTTGGGCCGACGTTGGGATTCCAGTTGGGCTCGTCCTGGTACGGTGGGACCACAACCCAATCCTACCGGGACTGGGTCGATGACGCGGGTCGGGATATTTCACACCGAACCGAGCTGACGACTTGGGATTTGACCGCGGCAGTGATCTTCAAACCGTTCAGGGGTTCGACGGTCCGGCCTTACCTCGGGATCGGAGGCGGTCTTCTGTCGTGGCGACTGCTGGAATACGGGGACTTCATAGACTTTGGTGGTGACGGTTCTGTTGTGTACGGCAGCTACCGCGATGACGGCACGACCTTCATGGCCGTCGGTATTGCAGGGCTGGAATTCGTCAGTCGCAGCGGCTGGTCATTCTTGGTCGAGGGACGATGGAGGGAAGCCGAAACTTCGCTGGGCGGCGGCTTCGGAAGCCTCAACCAGCGACTCGATCTTTCTGGTCTCGAACTCAGCGCCGGCATTGCCTGGAATTTTTGAGTAACATCTGGGTGGCTGTGCGCAAAATAGAGAGAGAAATCAACGCCCGGTTTCGGACCGTTCTGCGATATACTGGAGCCGTGCCAATAACAACGGAGGACGCGAATGATCTCAACCCGCAGCCAGGTTGGAGGGACCGACATGACTCTTGACCAGCTCCGATCACAGCACCAGGGCCACGAAGTGCGATTGGAAGAACTGAAATCGAAAACGCTGCTGACTCCCGAAGAAGAGTTCGAAGAGAAGCAGCTGAAGAAGAAAAAACTCCGGCTGAAGGATCAGATGGAACTCCTCCGCAGAATGGCGTCCTGATCCCAAGCCGATTGTGCCGGAACCAATTGGGTTCCAGCGCCACCGGAAGTTTTTAGCTGTTAGCCATGAGCAGTTGGCTCAGTCCGGGTGTTCATACTCGACCCCTGTGAGACGTCGGTCGTCAATTGTCGTCGAGAGTTCTCAGGAAACAGTCGTGCCGGCTCTCTCGCCAAAAGCTGATCGCTGATAGCTGAGAACTGACAGCACATACCCTTCGATTCTGCTTCGAAATTTCGAAGCAGTTCGAGGATAAGTGGCAAAAAGCTTGGTATTATCCAGCCTGGAACCTCGTCGGATAGAGCCCAAGGCCTGGCGGGGCGACAGAATACCAATAAGACTGGGGAACCCATGCCTCGATTTGCCATCCTGGATCCCTTGACCCTGATGGGTCAGGAATTGACCACTGAAATCAAACGACGTTTCCCCGAGGCCGACCTCAGCCTCTTTCACACCACAGACGACGAGGAACACCAGATCTCCGACCTCGGCGGTCAGGCGGCCCTGGTACCCCCTTTGGGCACAGCAGAGGCCCTGGCGGAGTTTGACGTCGTCATGCTGGCGACCGACCGGATCAGCCCTCGACTCAAGGTGCTGGAGCAGGCACTCAAGGATAACGGCACGCTTCTTTTCATCGACGCCTCGTCCCTCGGCCACTACCGCCACCTCACATCACCAGCCCTCAACGCCGACGCCGTGATCTCAGGGGCCCGCCTTCGCCCGGCCCACCCCTCGATCGTCGTCGCGGACGGGGTTCTCCGGGCCCTTGCCGCCTACAAGCCGACCGCACTGACGATTGCCGCCATCGAGCCCGTATCGATCTACGGCAAGGAGGCGGTCACCACTCTGGCCCATCAGGCTGCCCAACGCTTGCAGGGCGACGACGTTACCGAAAAGATTGACAAACACATCGCAGCGTTCAACATGACGGCTGTTTCCGGAGTCGATCTGGTGAACGAGGCGTCTGACCTCTTCCCTGGTCTGGAGATTGCCGCCACACGGACCCTCGGCGGCTGTTTCCACGGCCACCTGGTCATTCTGAGTCTGACCTTTGCCTCGCCGCTCCCCATGAAAGCCGCCGTCCGCGCCCTGAAAAACACGCCCGGTCTCTCGATAAAAAAATCACCACTGAATATTGATGGTGTGAGTGATCGGGACGGCATCTGCTTGACACAGCTCGAAGCCTCTCCCGGAGGGCAGATGTTGACCCTTCAGGCAATGGTCGACGGCCTGAAAATCGGCGGTGCTGTAACGATTGCCACGATGCTTGAGGGGTTTGTGGAGGGCTGAGGCGCTCTCATGCAATTTACCGACGAATTGCCATTTCCAGTTTCCAGTTTCTAAAAAAAGACCGATCTCCGCTATGATGGCGGGCGGCTGGAGCTCCTGCCCGGCCCGAACAAGGAGAAACCCATGACCAGTCCCCTGAACAATCTCGAGCCACAGGGCCTCTGGGCCCATTTTGACGCCATTCGCCTGACTCCCCGCCCCTCCAAGCACGAGGAGAAAATCATCGAGCTCCTGAAGAAATGGGGCACGGACGGCGGCCACGAAGTGCATCAGGACGCTGCCGGTACGCTCAGCATCCATGTCGCGGCGACGCCGGGCCATGAACAGGCCCGGACGATCGTGCTCCAAAACCACATGGACATGGTCTGCGAGAAGAACTCTGACATCGAGCACGACTTCATGACCGAGGGCATCAAAATTGCCGTCGACGGCGACTGGGTCCACGCGATTGGAACGACTCTCGGGGCGGACAACGGTGTCGGCCTGGCGGCCGCTCTGGCCGTCGTCGACGATCCTGAGGCCGTCCACGGCCCCCTCGAGCTTCTCTGCACCGTTGACGAGGAGACCGGATTGACCGGCGCCATGCAGTTGGACCCGACGATCGTTTCTGGCCGCATCATGCTCAATTTGGATACCGAAGAGGACGGCGCCGTCTACATCGGCTGCGCCGGTGGCGCCGACAGCAACGCCGAACTGCCGTTGACTCGCCGTCGCGGTCTTCAGGCATCGGTGCCGGTTCGCCTGGCAGTACGCGGCCTGAGAGGCGGCCATTCGGGCCTCAACATCATCGAAAACCGTGGCAACGCGATTCGATTTGCCGTTGAGACGATCCTGAAGGCCATGGAACAGGATCCCGATATTGATGTTGTTCACTTCGATTCCGGAACCAAGCACAATGCCATTCCTCGGGAGGCCTTCGCCACGCTCCGGATCCTCAAGGACCGGATCGAAGGATTCAAGACGGCGATGGCCAGTTGCGAGAAGGGTTTCAAAGAGGAATTCGGTTCTCTCGAACCTGCTATCGAACTCGCCCTCGAGGAGTTGGACGACACCGACGAGAACCAGAAGGTGCTGGAAACAGATGTCCGCGACACCTTCCTGCGCCTGATCGACAGCCTGCCTCACGGTGTGTTGGCGATGTCTCGAGACGTGCCGGGCCTCGTGGAAACCTCGTCGAATCTGGCGGTCGTCCGGACCTCCGCCGACTCCGCAAAATTCGTCTGCTCGCATCGGTCCTCGATCATGCCGGCCCTGTTCGCCGTGCGTCGGCGAGTCGGTTCAATCTTCCGGCAGGCGGGCGCGACCGTGGTCATCAGGGATTCCTACCCCGGATGGAAGCCCAATCCGAACTCCCCGATTGTGCAGACGACGGTCAAGGTCTTCGAAAAGATCTTCGGCGAGACTCCCGACCTCAAGGCCATCCACGCCGGCCTCGAGTGCGGTCTGCTGATCGAAAAGATACCCGACATGGACTGCGTTTCCATCGGGCCGGAGATCCAAAACGCCCACTCTCCCGAAGAGAAGGTGCAGATCTCGTCCGT
>DAOWGJ010000017.1 GCA_030637505.1 Holophagae bacterium | reverse complement strand
TGACGGCGGCGCCGTGGGTTGCCCGGTGTCGCCCTTCTTCGCAACGGCGTCTCGGTTGAGAGTTCTGCCCGGTGAAGAGAGGGCGCACCCGGCACGCCCCGATTCGAGGTTCGGGCGCTCTCTGGTTTGTACGGCGGCGTCGGCTGTTTGGCCGCTTTCGTGGTCCCCGCGCGAAGCGCCCATGCAATTTGTTCGACGAATTGCTACTCCACTTCCAAACCAAAATACTCAAACAACTGATGGCAGGCGGGGCACCGGGCGGCATGGCTGCGCCAGGCTTCGACGTAGGCCGAGTGGGGGTCGGCCGAGGCCAACATCAGCGGATTGGCATGGACGCTGGTTTCCCTGAGGCCGACGGATCGCTGATGACCGCTTTGAAAGGAAGGATCCTCCAGGCGCTCGACCAGCTGGTCCAGAGGCAGTCGTTTGTCCTCAGGGCCGTCGGCTTGTTTGGTTCCCACCATTCAATTGTAACCCCAGAGGCCCGGCCTCTAGTACAATATTCCGAGGTGCGCTGGGGCAATCGTCTTCGGCCTCCGGAAAGAAGGAACAACGATGGACGACATTGTCATTCTCTCAGGCGCACGAACTCCGATCGGGTCTTTCCTCGGTTCTTTGTCTACGGTTCCTGCCCCTCGGTTGGGGGCAGTCGCCATCAAGGCAGCCCTCGAGCGGGCCGGTATGGCGCCCGACCAGGTCGAGCAGGTCGTTATGGGCAATGTGCTGCAAGCCGGTCAGGGCCAGGCCCCGGCTCGCCAAGCGGGAATTTATGCCGGTATTCCCTACGAGGCGGGGGCGGTCACCGTCCACAAGGTCTGTGGATCGGGTCTCAAAACAATGATGTATGCAGCCAACGATATTCGGTGTGGAGACTATGACGTGGCGGTTGCCGGCGGCATGGAGAACATGTCGATGGCGCCGTACCTCTTGCCCAAGGGACGCACGGGCTATCGCATGGGCAACGGTCAGGTGATCGACCATATGGTCTCCGATGGATTGTGGGACCCCTACGACGACAAACACATGGGAAATTGTGCCGAGACTTGTGTTAAGCACTACGGGTTCACCCGTGAGGCCCAGGATGAATTCGCAATGACGTCCTACAAACGTGCCCTGGCGTCAATGGAGGACGGCACTTTCGCCGCGGAGATCAGCCCTGTTGAGGTGCCTGGACGGCGGGGGGCCGTCACGGTCGTCGATGCGGACGAGGAGCCGGGCAAGGCGAATTTGGAAAAGATGTCCAAGCTGCGTCCTGCCTTCGACAGGGAAGGTTCCGTCACTGCGGCCAACGCATCCAAGATCAACGACGGCGCCGCGGCCCTGGTGTTGACGTCGGCATCGAAGGCTCAGGCTCTGGGACTCAAACCGATCGCCCGAATCGTCGCCCAGGCAACCGTTGCCCAGGAGCCCGAGTGGTTCACCACGGCCCCGATCGGTGCGATCCGGAAGGTCTTGGATCGCGCAGGGATGACGACCGACGACATCGATCTGTTCGAGATCAACGAGGCCTTCGCCGTGGTGGTCTTGGCCGCCCTGAAAGACTTGGAATTGTCCATCGACAAGGTCAACGTCAGCGGTGGCGCCGTTGCCCTGGGGCATCCGATCGGCGCTTCCGGCGCCCGGATCATGGTGACCCTGCTCAACGCGCTCGAACGTAGCGGAAAAACTTTCGGCTGTGCCTCGTTGTGCATCGGAGGGGGCGAAGCCGCCGCGATGATTGTCGAAAAGCTGTAACGGGTTGATGGCGAGGTCGGTTCGGCTCTGGGTCACAGCGGTGGTGATCCTCTTGGCGGCTGCTCAGGCGGCTGCCCAGATGGGAGCGATTGCCGTGCGGGCAAAGGGAACCCAGGAGTTTGAAGGCGATGTCTGGCGCGCCAGTGAGGATGTCGTCATCACCTACCAGGACATCCGGATCCAATGTCAGTCGGTCGAGTTGAACCGGGTAACAGGCGACATCAAGGCTGAGGGTGATGTGATCCTCGATCGCGGTCCTCAGCGTTTCACGGCGGACCGGCTGCTTTACAACCTGAAGACCAAGAGCGGTACTTTCCTCAACGCGACGGGGACGGCGCCTCCGAGCTACAGTTTCACCGGCGCCGTGCTGGAGCGTGTCGACGAGACCCACTACCGGATTATCGACGGAACCTTCACCGCATGTGAGCAGGATCGTCCGGCCTGGGATCTTCACCTGAGAGAGGCGCTGATCGAGGACGAAGGGTATGGACGCTTCAAGGGTGTCGCCTTCAGGATCAAGCGTCTGCCGGTCTTGTATTTCCCGTATTTGCTGTGGCCGGTCAAGACCGAGAGGGCCGCGGGATTGATGATGCCGGGATTCGGCTATTCCGAACGACGTGGCTTCTACCTGGGGACCCGGGTGTTCGTACCGCTGGGCAGGAGTTACGACACGACGATCAACATCGATTGGTTTTCCGAAAAATACTACGGCCTGGGTACGGAGTTCCGGTGGGCGCCGACTCAGGGGGCTTATGGTGAGATCTATGCCTACACCGTTCGTGATCCCAACGATGGCGTATGGCAGTGGAAAATCGACGGAAGGCACCAGCAGGAGGATGTTCTGGGTTTCAGATTGACGGCCGAGATCCATGAATTGTCGGACAACGATTTCTTCCAGGAATTCGAAAACGACGTTCAGCAAAACACCCGCCGCTATCTCTACTCTTATGCCCTGGCGACCCGGTCGCGAGGACCCGCCACCCTCAATCTCCGCCTGGATCGGCGGGTGACCTTTCTGACACCCAACGACGTCACGCAGCACCAGTTGCCCGAGGCCGAAATTCGGGTGCGGTCCAATCGCATCGGCCAGACCTCGTTCTACTGGAACTTGATCTCCTCGGTCAACGTGTTTAACGTCGACCGTGGCGGTGATCTCAAGGGTACCTATGCTCGCGCCGACGTGTTTCCCCAAATCTCTTACACCCTTCCCGGCCCGACCTGGATGACTGTGACTCCCAGTATGGGTGGCAGGGCCACCTGGTACAGCTCCCGTTACACCGAGGACCGAGCGGCCTTCGACGAGACTCCGATTTCGAGAACATACGCCTTGGGCCGATTGGATATGGTGGGCCCGTCCTTTTCTCGGATCTTCAATTTGGACAACGACAAGGGCACCAGGATCAAGCACCTGATTGAACCTCGCCTGGTCTACCAATATCTGTCGGACCCCGGGGACGACATGAATCTGATTCCCCTCTTTGACGAGGTGGATTCGACGCCCATCACGAATCGCGCCACTCTGACCCTGGCAAACCGACTCTTCGTCAAGTCCAGAAAGAACCCCAGTGCCCGAGAGGTGGCCTCGCTGGACTTCTTTCAGACCTATTCGTTTTCCGACCCGTTGAGCTTCGGCGCCGACGGCAAGACCTCTCAAAAAAGCTCCTTCGGAGTTGCGCTGCGGGTCGTCCCGGTCATCGGGTCAACGATCGACGCCCGTGCCTCCTTCGATGCCTTGACCAACAAGCTGCGTTCGACCTCCCTTTCGGCCTCGACCTTTCGACCGGCATACAACGTCGGGATGACCTGGTACGACGGCTATTCGGCGACGACGGGCGAGAAAACCTCCTCTCAGGCTCAGGTACGGTTTGGCTTGAAGAAGGCTGACTTCCCCCTGTCCTTTGACGTCCATATTGCCTATGACGTCCACAAGGCCCTGCTGCAGCAACAGCGCTACGGCATTGGCTGGACGGGGAGCTGCTGGGGCCTGCGCGCAGAGTACCGGGACCTGAAATCGGCGACTTTCCCCGCCAGGGACTATCGCCTGGTTATCTCACTCAAGGGCATCGGAGAACTCCCGGCGATCAAGGGTTCGTTGGGCCGGTAGTCTGGGATTGTCACTCAAGCGGCCAGGTTTGTGCCCGCTCCACCAAGAGGGTTGCGGCGTCCCCACTTAAAGAGCGCCCGAAGAAAAAGCCCTGGGAGAACCGGCACCCAAGGTCCCTCAGTCTCGTCATCGTTTCCCTGCTTTCCACGCCCTCGGCGATGACCTCCTTGTCGAGGCTCTGCGCCAGTAGGACGATCGATTCGACGATCTTCGCGCTGTCGGGTTTGTTTGTCATGTGACTGACAAATGACCGGTCAATCTTGAGGCCGTCGATGGGAAAGCGCTGCAAATAGGTCAACGAAGAATACCCGGTGCCGAAGTCATCGAGCAGGATTTTAAGCCCCTGCGCCCGCAATTCGGACAATACACCGATCGCCGAGTCGGGAGCATCGATCAGGACGTCCTCGGTAATCTCCAGGTTCAGGAGACTTGGGTCCAGAGAGGCTTCACTCAGGGAGGAGGTGATCAAATCGACCAGTCTCTCATCGGAGACCTGCTGGCTGAAGAGATTGACGCTGACTACGACCGGTCCGTTTGCACTGACCGTCTGCCACCGTGCGGCCTGTTCGCAGGCTTGCCGCACAACCCAATCACCGATCACGACGGCGAGGCCCGCTTCACGTGCGTGCTGCAGGAATTCCCCAGGGTAGACCAGGGCTCGTCCCTGTCGCCGCCAACGGATCAGGGCTTCAAACCCGGCCAGCCTGCCTCTCAAGATATCGACGATCGGCTGGAATTCCAGGACAAATTGTTGATGCTCGACAGCCCGCCGGAGGGCGCCCTCCATTTCGAGGGCAAACGAAGCCTCAACATGCATCTCGGGATTGAAAATCACATGTTTACCGCGCCCGGCCGCTTTCGCCCGGTGCATGGCGGTATCGGCGTCCCGCAGCATGTCTCCCGGCGCGGCATAGGTCTCGGAGCTGACGACGACCCCGATGCTGACCGTCGTGAAGATCTCATGGTCGCCAATGATGAAAGGGTCGTCCAGGGTACGGTGCATTCTCTCCAAGAGGTGCATCAACGCCGTGACGTCTCCCACGTCATACAGGAGCATGGCGAATTCGTCGGCGCCCAACCGGGCCAGCGAATCCTCGGGCCGGATCGATGTCTCGCCACGGTGGGAGATCGCTTTCAACAAATCGTCGCCGACCTCATGGCCCAGGCTGTCGTTGACCAGTTTGAAGCCGTCGAGGTCGACGACAAGGACGGCGAAAACGAAGTCGGGATCGCGCCGGGAACGGTCCATGACGACCTGGAGCCTGTCGAAGAAGAGGGCGCGGTTCGGCAGGCCGGTCAGCCCATCGTGCAGGGCGGAATGCTCCAACTCCTCGGCATAGCGCCGAACCCTGGACTCCGCCCGTTCTCTGCGTTCCACCAGACTCTCCAGCTCCGTGTTCCTCCGCACCATGGACCGGGTTCGAAGGCGGTAGACGATCGCAAGGGTGATCAATAAGACCAGTCCGGCCAACGAGCGGAACCACCAGGTCTGCCACACGGCCGGGGCGACCCTGACCTGGATTGCGGCGCCCTCCGGACTCCACAGCCCGTCATTGTTGCTCGCCTGGACTCTGAAAACGTAGGTGCCGGGGTCGAGGTTGGTATAGGTCGCGTGGCGCCTGTTTCCAACCCGAATCCAATCCCGGTCGAACCCTTCCATCCGGTATCTGAAATTGTTCTTCTCAGGGGCCGTGAACTCAAGGCCGGTGAAATCGAAGGTGAAGGTCGTGTCGGACCACTGAAGTTGGACCTCCTCAAGCGCCCACAACGCCCGTTCGAATTCCTGTTTTTTGTTAAGAATGCTCAAGCCCGTGATCAGCACCTCGGGAACGTAGGGGTTGTCCTCAACCGCATTCGGGTTGAAAAAGTTGAAACCGTTGATGCCTCCGACGTACATCGTTCCGTCACCGGCGCGAAATGCGGCGCCCTCGTTGAATCCCAGGGACTGAAGGCCGTCATCGGTACCGTAGGTTCGACATTCTCGTGTGGACGGGTCGAACCGGGCAAGCCCCTGGTTGGTGGTCAGCCAGAGAGTGCCCTCGTCGTCCTCCAATATCCGGTAGATGACATTGCTCGGGAGACCGTCCCTCTCATTGAAGACCTCGAACCTCTCTCTCAGGCGATCGAAACGGTTGAGTCCGGCATGGGTTCCGACCCAGAGCACGCCGTCGGCGGCTTCATGCAGGCACAAGATGCCGTCGTTTGACAAACCGGCCGTGTCCCCGCCCGACTGCCGGAAGTGACGAAAACCGGTTTGCCCGGCCTCCCTCAGTATCAACCCACTGCCTGCGGTTCCGACCCACAGGGCGCCTCGACGGTCCTCGAGAACGGCGGTTATCCCGTCCTCGCTGAGAATGGAAGCAGTCTCCGGGTCGAAGGGAATGTGCCGGACCCGCTCCTCCGCCGGATCAAATAAATCCAGGCCTCCGCCGTCGGTTCCGACCCACAGGCCCCCGTTCGAAGCCCGTGCAAGGACCAGGACAGTGTCCGACGCGAGGCTGCCGACGTCTCCCGCCCGGTGACGAAACCGCCTGAATCCTCCACTGTCGGGGTCGAAGAGATTGAGTCCGCCACCGTTGGTCCCGATCCACAGCCGGCCTGCTTCGTCCAGGACAATGGTCCGAATTTTCTGATAGCTGAGGCTCGTCTCGTCGTCCGGGTCGAAGGTGAAGGACTGAACGGCCCCCCCCCGAAATCGGAACAGCCCCTTGGACGTGCCGACCCACAGGTTCTTCTCGGTGTCTATCTCAAAGGCCCAGACGCTCTCCCGAAAGGCCCCCTCCTGTGGGGACCGGAACCGGGGAAACTTCTTTGGTTTGAGATCCAGCTTATTGACACCACCGCCCCGGGTTCCGACCCAGAGGTTCTCGCTCCTGTCGATCAAAAGGGCCCGAACATCGTTGTGGCTGAGGCTCGTCTCGACGTCAGGGACGTTGGTGAAGGACTGAACGGCCCCCCCGTGAAATCGGAACAGCCCCTTGGACGTGCCGACCCACAGGTTCTTCTCGGTGTCTATCTCAAAGGCCCAGACGCTCTCCCGAAAGGCCCCCTCCTGTGGGG
>DAOWGJ010000098.1 GCA_030637505.1 Holophagae bacterium | reverse complement strand
CCGGCGAGCGCTTCAGCAATCGAGTCTCGGCCAACGCCGTAGGCCGCCGCTCGTCTTTTCTGCGAGCCCACGTTGTTGTTGCATCCAACACCTCGCTGAGGGCTCGCAGAAAAGGCGACGCTGGTGCGCGCTTGCGCGTGCCAGAAGGCCGGGGAAGGAAATACCTCAAGCATCCTCCCACAAAAGGGTCACTGGCCCGGAGTTGACCAGCTCGACGTCCATCGTTGCCCCAAAGACCCCGGTCTCAACGTGTATGCCCCCAGCCCTCACAAAATCGACGAAGAGCTCGAACAGCGGCTCGGCCTCGCCTCCCGGCATCGCCCGGTCGAAACCCGGACGCCTCCCCTTGCGAATCGACGCGGCCAGGGTGAACTGAGAAACCGCCAGAACGGCGCCCCCGACTTGGTCCAGCCCCAGGTTCATCCTGCCTTGCGAATCCTCGAACACCCGCAACGATGCGACCCTCCCTGCGGCCTTCCAGACATTCTCTACGTCATCGCCACGTTCGAGCCCCACCAGGACGAGTAATCCCACACCGATCTCACCGACTGTTCGACCTTCGATCCGAACCGCCGCCCGGCTGACCCGTTGAATCACCATTTTCATGAACGCCCCCGGAATCCCCGCCACATCGAGGCCGCTTCGCGACCTCCCAGCAGGGCTACGACTGCGAGATATGCCCCACCGGCGAGGCCTGCCGCCACACCAACTTTGGCCAGGCCGACCAACGACGTCGTTTGCACGTCAACCAGCCAGGGCTGCAGTCTCAGGGCCACAATGACCATAGCCCCGCATCCAAGCACCTGTCGGCCGACCGAGATCACCAGCGGCTTGAACGACAACCCGCCGAACCCAAAGACCAGGCCGTACACGACACTGAGTACCACTGCGTACGAACAGACGGCAATCGTATTGGCCAACCCGATACCCGGCGCCCCCATCGGCCCGACCAGAGCGAAACACCCGGCGGTGAAGATGCCCAGGGAAGCCAGGCTGCACCACATCGGGGTCTTGGTGTTGCGCTGGGCAAAGAAGGCACTGGCCATGACCTTGGCTTGGCCCAGTCCGACCAGAGAAAAGGCGTATGCCGCCAGAGTCGCCCCGGTCACGGCAACGGCCTCCGGCCCGAATCGTCCGCCGCCGAAGGCCAGGCCGATAACGGGCACGGCGCTGACCAACAGGAAGACCGCTGTCGGCAGGGTGACGAAACTGATCAGGCCGATGGTGTTGAGCAACGTCTTCGGCGCTTCCTCCGGCTCCTGCTTCAGTTGGCGCGACAACACCGGCAACAACACCGTCGTCATTTGAACGACAATGCCCCCGAACATCAACTCGGTCACACGGTAGGCGCCGGACAGGATGCTGACCCCACCCTCGCCCAGAAAGGAGGCGAAACGCGTCGAGATCAGTTGATTGAGCTGACTGATGCCCAGAACTGGAATTCCCGGCAGCATCAAGACCAAGACTCGCCGGACTGCCGGATCCCTGACCCCGGCCCACAGTGGCCGCAGGCTGATGCCCAAGAAACGAACGGCAGGCCACTGGATCGCCGCCTGCAGGGCGCCACCGATCAGCACGGCGCCACCGAGCCACAGGGCGATGTGCTCCGAGTCTGCAGCAAAGAAGACGGCCATCCCCGCAAGCGTCAGATTGAAGAAGATCGGTGTTGCCGCCGGCAGCAGGAAGCGCTCGTGGGAGTTGAGCACACCCTGCAAGAGGGCGGCAACCGAGATAAAGCCCAGGTAGGGGAACATCACCCGGGTCATCAGCACCGTCACTTCCAGCTTGCCGGGAACCTCCGCATAGCCCTGGGCAAAGAGCCGAACCAAGAGGGGTGCGAACACCATGCCGAAACCGACGACCACCGCCAAGATCAGCAAGAGAACGCCCAGAAGACCGCAGATCAGGGCCCGCACCTCCCGGCGGGCCTCTTCCCTTCCGGCCAGGGGAGACAAGGCGGGCACGAAAGCGGCATGCAGCGCCCCCTCAGCCAGCAGAGCCCGAAAGGCGTTGGGAATCCTGAAGGCCACCCTGAAGGCGTCATTGAGGTCACTTGCGCCGAGGACCCAGAAGAGGGCCTTGTCCCGGACCCACCCAGTCAGCCTGGAGGCCATCGTCACCACGGCCATTCGGGTGGCATGTCGAAGTAGGATCTTTTCAGTCACCGGGCGATTGTAACGGAAGCCGGGAGGCGAGGCGGCTGGGATGCAATGTGAATTTCCCAGGATCAGTCGTTTTCTCGGCTCGGTGCGGTGATATGATGGTTTCCCGTCCACGCGGGAACACACAAGGAGACATTATGGGAGTCAATAAAGTTATTCTCGTCGGGAACGTCGGACGGGATCCTGAAGTACGTACGATCTCATCAGGAACTCGCCTCGCGAAATTTTCTTTGGCAACGACCGACCATAGGTCGAAGGACCAAGACGGAAACCCACGCACGGAGTGGCACAACATCATCGCCTGGGCGCACCTGGCGGATTTCTGCGAAAAATACATCAGGAAGGGCACCCAGCTCTACATCGAGGGCAGTATCCGTTACGACACCTACGAAAAGGACGGTGTGAAAAAGTATTTCACCGAAATCAATGCCCGGGAGATCCAGTTCGTTGGGCCGCGTCAATCGGGCGGAGGCTCCGGAGGTAATGGAGGCGGGGGCCAACAGGACTCAGGCCCGGGTCCCGCAGACCAGGGTCCGCCACAAGGCGGGTTCGGCGGTGATGCCAATGAACCGCCATTCTGACCGATCGGCTTGACAGTCGATCAACATGATTGTATGTTGCCGGTTCTGATGCTCTTACGGAGGAGTTGGGGATGATAAAAGCTGACTTGGTTGAAAAAGTAATGGACGCTGCCGATCTCAAGAAGCCCGAGGCCATCGAAGCGGTGAATGCCCTTCTCGACGGCATCAAGGATGCCCTGATTGAGGGCGACCGCATTGAGCTTCGCGGTTTCGGTGTGTTTCAGGTCAAGGACCGCAAACGCGGTATCGGACGCAACCCAAAGACCGGCCGCGAGGTCGAGATTCCCCCTGGAAAGACCATTCGATTCAAACCAGGGAAGGCCCTCCGCAACCTCAACTGAGACTGGGCTGATAGACCGAACAAGAGGACCCCGGCGGTTAGACCGCCGGGGTTTATTTAATGCTGCCAGCTATCAGCTCAGGAATGCGGTTGTTCCTCCTTCGAGGTTCGGCGTTCAACGTTGACTGTTGTCCGTTCTCTTCTCCCCCTCTCTGATTTCCCCTCCATGTTATCGTCCGGCCATGGAGATGGTCACCAAGATCCTCGCGACGACCAACGAAGTCAGCCTCAAGGGCGGCAACCGCAAGTGGTTCGAACAAAAGATCACCGACAACGTCAGAAACGTTCTTGAGGATCTCCACCTCGAGAAGGTCGAACGGCCGGCCTGGCGAGTCCTCGTCTCGTTCTCCGAACCGGTTCCGTTTCGGGAAGCGGCCAGGCGTATGGCGACGGTTTTCAGCATTGCCTCGATTATGCCGGTCGAAAATGTCGGTCATACGACCGATGACGTGATCGCCGCCCTCCCCAGCAGACTCGGAGGTTTGGCCCCCTCATCCTTTGCCGTTCGGTGCCTTCGCTCCGACAAGACCTTTCCGAAGACCTCAATTGAGCTGGAACGAGAGATCGGCGCCGCAGTGGTCGACCTCAAGGGCTGGAAGGTCAATCTGACCCAACCCGACCTGACGGTACATCTCCTGGTCGACCGCGATGGATTTTACCTGTGGACCCGGCGGGTTGCCGGACCGGGGGGACTCCCGAGAGGCTCGGGCGGCAAGGCGACCTGCATGCTCTCGGGCGGCATCGATTCTCCAGTTGCCGCCTATCAGATGATGAAACGAGGCGTTCGCCTGGACTTCGTCCACTTTCACTCGGTCCCTCGGACCGATCCCGCAAGCCTGGAGAAAACGGTCGACCTGGCACGAATCCTGGCTCGGTACCAGGGGCGTTGCCGACTGGCGATGGTGCCTCTTCTGCCGATCCAGGAACAGATTGTGGCCAACTGCCCCGCCCGCTTGAGAGTTCTCCTCTATCGCCGGTTCATGGTCCGTATCGCTCAGCGTGTGGCATCACGGTTCAAAGGCAGGGCGCTGGTCACCGGGGAGAGTCTGGGGCAGGTAGCCTCACAGACGATTGAAAATCTCGCTGCCGTCCAGGCCATTGCACGAATCCCGATCATTCGGCCGTTGATAACCCTGGACAAACAGGAGATCATCAACACAGCTCGCCGTCTCGGGTCATTCGAGACCTCGATCCTCCCCCATTTCGACTGCTGTTCCTTCCTGGTTCCCGAACGCCCGGCCACCCGGTCAACACATCAGGAATTGAGCAAGGCGGAAGAAACCTTGGACATCGACTCTCTGGTTTCGGAGGCCATCGCCGGCATCGAAATGATCACCATCGATCAACCAGTGCCTTGGTCCGAAATTCCGATACCCCCGGGTGCGGAGGATCCCTCATGAACCGCTCGCGGCGAGAGTTCTTTACGTCGTGGTTCAACGCCGCCAAGGAGGCGGCCGCGGCCTCTCGAGCGACGACCGAAAAACCCCCCAGGACCTTCCTTCGTCCCCCCGGAGCCCTCCTGCCCGACGAGGACTTTCTCGAAAAATGCACCGGCTGCAATGACTGTCTCGCGGCCTGTCCTCCCAATGCGATCTTCAAGATCGAAGACTCGGGCGGGAGGATCCTGCCGGCGATCGAGGCATCCAGCCAGCCCTGTCTGATGTGCACAGACATCCCCTGTGCACCGGCCTGTACCGAGGGTGCGTTGATCACACCGCCAAGCCCCGAGAAGATCAGGATCGGTATCGCCCGTGTCAACCCGTTGACCTGCGTGACGTTCAAGGGCGAGATCTGCGATCTTTGTTTTCAAGCCTGCCCATACCCCCACGCGGCCCTGATGATGATCG
This sequence comes from Holophagae bacterium, assembly GCA_030637505.1. GTDB lineage: Bacteria > Acidobacteriota > Thermoanaerobaculia > Thermoanaerobaculales > Sulfomarinibacteraceae > DAOWGJ01. The sequence goes on along the minus strand of DAOWGJ010000098.1, from coordinate 6,092 downwards.
GCGGCAGGCCCCTTGTCGGCAGCGGGGCGTGCACCGGGTGCGGTCTGTGCGAGCAGGTGTGTCCAGTCCGACCCCGAGCCATCGCCGTCATCCCCGAGCGCCACCTGGTCCCCGGCTTGAGAGTCCCCAAGGGAGAGGTCCCAGGGGGGTAAGAACCGCCCCTTGAACACCTTCGATTATCGAAGGAGTTCAATGGGCAGAGCTATCAGCTGACAGCTCCCTACAGCGTCGCCTCTTCCTTGAGTTCTTTCGTCATCAGGTCCTGAACCGCTTCTTCGGGATTGGTCTTCCCCTGCAGGAGATCGCTGATGGTATCGACGATCGGCATATAGACCCCGTGGCGCTTGGCCAGCTCAGCAGCGGCAGGAGTCGTCCTGACGCCCTCAACCACCTCATTCATCGATGCCAGGATTGCCTGCAGCGACTCCCCCCGCCCCAGACGCTGCCCCACTGTTCGATTTCTCGAAAGTGCCCCGGTGCAGGTCAGGATCAAATCTCCCATGCCGGCCAGACCCCTGAAGGTCGAGCTGTCCGCGCCCATTGCCACCCCCAGGCGCGTGATCTCGTGCAGACCCCGCGTCATCAGGGCCGCCTGTGTGTTGGCGCCCAGTCCCAATCCGTCAACGATCCCCGCAGCGATGGCCACCGGGTTCTTCAGGGCCCCGGCCAGTTCGACGCCGATGAGGTCCCTTCCGGCATAAAACCGGAGGTGGCGGTCCGAAAAGGCCTCTTGGAGGCGAACGGCCACCAGGATGTCCGGACAGGCCAGCACCGCCAGGGACGGTACCCCCAGGACGACTTCCCGCGCAAAGGTCGGCCCCGACAAGGCACAGAACCGGCTCGGGGGCAGATTGAGTTCGTCGAAGGCGATCTCGTCCATGCGTTTCAGCGTCGAACTCTCGATGCCCTTGGACGATGAAACCACCCTGACCTCAGGCCGCAGAAATCCGCTCAAGGTGTCCATCACAGGCCGAGAAAACTGAACCGGAACGACCCATATCCACACATCCGAGTGCCGGGCCACCAGTTCCAGGTCCGAGCTTGCGATCAGCCCGTGGTGCAGATCGAGATCACTGAGAAACAGCGGATTTCTGTGGTTCCGATTGATACCTTCGGCCACTTCAGGCTCGCGGGCCCACGCTCGAACATCCAGCCCCCTCCTGGCCATTTGCTGCGCCAAGGCGGTGCCCCATGAACCTAATCCAAACACACTGACCTTCATGATTTCCCCTTGTGATCCCAGTTTTCAAATCCAATGCGGGGTTCGGTCCCCCGAAACAGGTTCTCCATATTCGGTCGATGTTTCAATACGATCAACGCCGCGACTGCGACGACGGCCCACATCACCGGTTCAGGCGGATGCTCCAACAAATAGAGCAGCACCGGAAAACAGGCGGAGGCAATCATCGACCCCAGGGCAACGAACCGGACAACGACGACCACCACCAGCCAGGCGAGAAAGGCCGCACCTGCGGCTGCCGGCGCCAACACCAGGAAGGCGCCAAAACCGGTGGCCACGCCCTTGCCGCCTCGAAAATGAAGCCAGACCGGAAAAATGTGGCCAACGACTGCGGCCAGCATCGCAAGAGCCAACCAACGGCTGGCCGGGTCATACCATTGCATCACCATCACCGGAATGGCCCCCTTGGCCATATCGACGATGGTGACGACGGCGCCGATCCTCAAGCCTGCGGCCCGAGCTGCGTTGGTCCCCCCAACGTTGCCCGAACCGGAAAGGCGGATATCTTTTCCCGTGACCAACTTGACCACGAGCAGGGCTGTCGGCAGCGAGCCCAGAAAGTAGGCCCCCACCACGATCAAGACTTCACCGATCATGCCAAACGAATCCTCTCAAAATGAGTGTACACGGCTCCACCGCGCCGCAGTTCACTGGTAAACACCACCACCTCTCGTGCCTGGAATTGCGGCAAGCGCAGAGCCTGACCCCAATCGAGGAAGGCCCGAACGGCTCCCGCCCGCCACGGCCTCACAAGACGTGCCTGGGTCAGGTGCAGGGCCCATGGTTTATCACGGGGTTCAAGCTGGAGCACCGATACTGCCTTGTCGATACCTTCGAGCACCGCCTCGATGCCAACCGTCTCTCCGCCGACCCACGCCACCCGAGGCCGCGAGGGACTGGGGAAAAAACCTGCCCCACCGAGGGACACGGTGACGGCTGGAACACCCTTGAGATCTGCCGCCAACCGCTCGGCCATCGTCTCAAGCCCATCCCGAGGCACCTCTCCCAGGAAACGGAGGGTCAGGTGCTGGTTCTCAACCCGCACCCATCGAGCCCGAGGCAATCGCTCTTCGACCTCCCTCCGCGAGTCAGCCAGGGCCTGCCTCAAGTCTCGAGGCACCTCGATGGCGACGAAGGCCCGGGCGATCTCCAAGCTCAGCTCAGGCCTCCGATTTTCCGCCGCAGAAGATCGAGTACAACATTGACGCTCCACTGGCGCACGATCTCCCGGTCGCCGGGAAATTCGCGATGTCTCGCCGCAACACCGTCCGGGCTCGCAACCGCCCAATGGACCAAGCCGACCGGTTTCTCGTCGGTGCCCCCGGAGGGTCCCGCGATACCGGTGACACCAAGACCCCAATCGGTCCCAAACCGTTTCCTGACGCCTTCGGCCATGGCCCGGGCAACCGACTCGGAAACGGCGCCGTGTTCGATCAGCAATTCCTGAGGCACGCCGACCATCTCCTCCTTGGCCTGGTTGGAGTAGCTGATGACGCCGCCCATATATGCATCCGAAGATCCCGGCACATCGGTCAAGGCCGCACCGACCAAACCTCCGGTACAGCTCTCTGCCGTCGCCAGCGTCTGACCCGACACCACCAGCGCCGGGACCACAACATGAGCCAATCCCGGAATGTTGATACCGGCAACGTCATCCCCGAGGATCTCTCTGAAGGCCTCTTCCATCCGGTCGAGATCACCGGTGGCCTCGACCTCGGTCCCGGAGGCCGTCAATACCAACCGCAAAGCCCCGAAAGACGCGAGAATCGTGACGTTGTCCCGCCCGAACCGATCGTAGAGATGGCGAATGCGCCCTTCAACCTCAGACTCGACCACGCCGCCCATCAAAAGCGTCCTCGATCGCCGAATTCTGCCGCTGGAGCGCTCTTCGAGACTCGCCTTGAGGTGCGATTCCACCATCGACCGCATCTCCCACGGGACGCCCGGGAAAACAGCCAGGAGCCGACCGTTCTCCTCGACCAGGATGCCCGGCGCAGAGCCGGCCGTGTTCCGAATGATTTCGGAGCCCTCGACGACCATCGCCATCGACCGACCGATCTCCGGCATCGTGCGCCCCACCCTCTCGTAGCGCTCCTGAAGCCAGACCTCGACCTCGGGGTCGAAGAACAACTCCCGTCCGAGCGCCAGGGCCACACCCTCCCGCGTCACGTCATCGGCCGTAGGCCCCAGACCACCGGTGACGATGACGACCTCGCAGCCATCCAGCAGTTCACGAATCGACGCCGCGATCCTCTCGACACTGTCGCCGACCACCCGCTTTTCCACGACGTCAAAGCCGTACGTCTCCAGGGTCCGGGTTATCTCCAATGAATTGAGATCCAGTTTGGCGTCACCCAACAACTCCGATCCGACCGCGACACACCCGGCCGTGCCTTTGACAACGTTTCTTTTGGTCGTGCTATTCATCCGGATGATCTTAGCTGAGCTTGGCACTCTGCCGCAGGAAGAACTCTCTGCTCCAGAGCTTGAGCGACGGCAGTTCATGCGGCCTTACGAATCGCTGGACATCTTGTCGGACCTGCGCCCAGTCAATCTCCGCGATTTTGGCGCGGAGTTCCTCGACACACCAGTCGTTGTCTGTCTTCGGCCCGTGACCCTTCCATGGTCCCTGCTGGTCCAATGCGGCGGAGAGCAATTCGTGATTGATGGGAGTCCGTCGTGCCGTGTACCAGATGAAGTCGTACCAGTCGCGACCCTTGTCATAGTTGCGACACAAGAGCGCATGGAGCTTGCCGGCAAACAGGCTGGGAAGGTCGAAGATACGCACTGCAGCCGGAAACGGATAGTCCAAAACCGGCATTTCGTACGATGCTCCCGACGGTGGATTCGTATCCACTTCCAGCTTGATACGGAGCTTCCGCGCGCGGCCGCCACGCGGCCGGTAATCCAGGCTGAGCAACTTGCCAAGGGATCCATCTTTGACAAAAGCCTGCCGCACCGTTTCGCCGACCTCGGACCGGTCGTCGATCTCAATTTCATACCCATAGACCAACAATTCCTGCCGAACCTGATCGAGGTGGGATGCAAGCCGGAATGCCGGATCCGGCGAAGCGAGCGCAAAGTCCATATCTTCCGAGAACCGGTTGAGGCTGTGAAAGATGCGCAGACACGTGCCCCCCTGGAATCCCGCCTGTGCAAAGAAGGCTGTTCGCCCCAAGCCGGCCAGAATGATCTCCTGAGTGATCTCGCGCAGAGCCATCTCTTCCTCGAGCGTGGACACGCAGGAGTAAGAATTGAGCCGTTCCTGAATAATCTCGACGCTCACAGCTTCAAGTCCTCCCTGAGTCCGACTAAAAAACGGGATACGCGGCCGGACTTGTACGCGGTCATGACCTCATCAAACAGATCCCCACCAAGCTCGGCGAGGAACTCGTGATCAACACGCAGGCTGTCAACGACCGGGGCTGCGGATTGCCAAGCACGCTGGTGTACGTAGACATGGTCGGCCAAAGCCTTGAGCGGAGTTGCCATAAAGAAGGAGTCGCCCCCCTCCTCCCGGATCCTGCGAACCCCCGCCAGGAACCTGCTCTGCGGAACACGAGTGAAGCTGAACAGCCCGACCGGAGATTCGAAAGTGCGTGATCGACCCAGAGAAACAGAAGTGATGGCATGAACTGCTTCAGGAATCCAACCATGGTAGGACAGGGCGGTTTCAAGGCTGATATAACTCGGTCCATGAATGCGCTGCGCCAACTCGAGGGGATTGATTCTGCCCTGAGAATACTGATCGGATAAACAGTAGAGGCCCCTGTGTACTCGCCAAACCTCACCTGTCGCCACCGCCCTCTTGAGCAGGCCGTCAAGGCGCTCACTACGGCTCCCCACCCAGAGAGCGGCTTGCTCTCTGGTGAAGACGCCCCGTTCCGCCTTCTGAATCGCGATCTCCGTGATCGTCTGCATTTGTCACATTCTGTCATATTGTGACAGTTCGACGCAAGCGTGCGGCCGAAGGCCGGGGTTGTAAAACAGCCTCCGGGACAGTTAACAGCGGCAGAATCAGCGACCGCGTCAGCCTCGGCGACGGATCCCAGCGACAGTGTTCTTCCCTCGGCCCCTCAGGGCTGAGTCACACTCCACCCGCCTGTATCCCCCGTCTCGAAGCTGTCAAAGAAAATCAGGCAATCGCGAACCCACTTGGCGATGCGGTTGGCACTGACACCACCCGCGGTGGTGAACCAGCCCCCCACGTACAACGCCGGCCCCGTGCCGTCGTCAAAGGCGATCAGGGCATCGACGGCGCTGTTGACCCCGGTTCCCGAGGATCCGGCGAGGGCCGACCACTCGCTGCCGTTCCATTTGGCGATACTACTGACCGTCACACCCCCCGCAGTTGAAAAATCACCCCCCACGTAAAGCGCTGGCCCGGTACCATCATCATAGGCGGTCAGGGCGTAGACCCTGGGGTATGCCCCCGTACCCGAAGACCCGCTGAGTGCAAACCACTCACTCCCGTCCCACTTCGCAATGCTGTTAACGGTGATATTGCCTGCCAAAACGAACCCGCCCCCAACGTAAAGCGCCGGCCCAGTACCGTCGTCATAAATCGCCAGCGCCTCGACGCGACCGAGCACACCTGGCCACGATGGTCCGTCGAGTGCCGACCACTCGGCACCGTCCCATAGGGCGATGCCGTTGACAGTGACCCCGCCCGCCTCGGTGAAGGACCCGCCGGCGTAGAGGTCGTTACCGCCGCCGTCGTCGTAGACCTCGAGGGTTCTGACCTGGGCGACAGTGCCGGCGCCCAGGGCCGACCAGGCCGCTCCATCCCACCTCGCGATGTGGGAAGCGGGCGCGCCGCCGGCGATTCCGAATCTTCCGCCCGCGTAAAGGT
>DAOWGJ010000110.1 GCA_030637505.1 Holophagae bacterium | reverse complement strand
TGATTGCGATCTGCTTCGATCTCGTATGACATAATTCATTATAAGCTATTTCCGCAATTTGGAGTCGATAACAGCGATTTCGGTTTTTATGTCTATGTCAGTTTAGAGATTGCGTCCCAGATGTTTTTAGACAGCCTGTGAAGGACCCGCCTACAGGAAGGTCAGGCCCTTGTAGGCAGGTCCTTCAGGGCCTGCTTTTCATTCTGGGTTGATTCCTATACGACAAAGAAATCTTCTTTTTCCAAATCGTGTTTCTTCATCAGATTGTAGAGCTGGCGGGTTGACAGCCCGGTCCGGTCGGTGACTTCGGACAGACGCCCTTTGGACAGTTTCAACGCAGTCGCCAGGTATTGCCGCTCGAACTGACACAACACCCGATCCTTCTCCTCACGGTAGGGAGGCAGGATCGCGGACTCAATGCCCTCCTCGGGCAGGTGTAAGACACCGTTGGTACAGAAGATCACCAGGCGTTCGATGACGTTTTCCAACTCCCGAACGTTGCCTTCCCATTCTTGGGACTTGAGCCATTCGATGAGTTCAGGCGTCAGGTTTCGGATGGACTTGCCGTGCTTGGTGGCGATCCGGCCCGCGAACCTGGAAGCCAGGCGCGGGATGTCCTCCCGCCGCTCCCTCAATGGAGGAATGACCAGCGGAACCACGTTGAGCCGGTAAAACAGATCCTGACGAAACTCCCCCTGTTCCACCAACTTTTCGAGCGGCTGGTGGGTCGCCGTAACCAGTCGAAAATCGACCGCCAGGGACCGATCGGCCCCCAGCGGCGTCACGGCTCTTTCCTCCAAGACCCGCAACAATTTCGGTTGGAGGGCCGCCGGCAGATCACCAATCTCATCGAGCATCAGGGTGCCCCCGGACGCCGCCTGGAAACGGCCTGCCCGTTTCCGGTCAGCACCGGTGAACGCCCCTCTCTCATGGCCGAAGAGTTCCGCCTCCAGAAGAGTCTCGGGGATGGCCGAACAGTTGATGGCGACGAACGGGCCCTTCGACCGCTCGGATGCGGCATGAATCGCCCGCGCGACAACTTCCTTGCCGGTTCCGGTCTCACCCCGAACCAGGATCGTGACGTCGGTCGATGCTACCTCGGTGATCAACTTGCGCAACTGGCGGATTGCCGGCGCCTCACCCACCAGGCCATGCCCCAACTCCAGACTGTCGGCAAGATCGAGACGACAGCGCAGCTGGTGCATCTCTGCCGCCCGACGGCACATCAAGGCCAGTTCGTCGTAGTCCAGAGGCTTTGCAAGGTAGGTGAAGGCCCCCTCGTTCATACACCGAACGGCCAGGCGCTCGTCACCCTGACCCGTCATCAGAATCACAGGGATCAGGGGCCACTCCCGCCGACTCTCGATCATCAGCTCCAGGCCGTTCATCCCCGGCATCCGATAATCCGTCAGGATGACGTCGGGATGAAAATCAGGAATAAGACGGAGGCCGTCAGCGGCCGTCCGGACCGACCGAATGGTGAAACTCTCTCTTTCGAGGTTGAGGCCGATCACTCTCGCCGCAGCGGTCTCATCCTCGACAATCAGCACTCTCACCGGCATTACTTCACCTTGCACTCAGCCGGGCCGTTACCAAGGCCCCGGTGTCCGTATTGTCGATCGTAAGATCGCCGCCATGCAGCAGGCAGATCTCCCGCATGATTGTCAGGCCCAGGCCTGTGCCGTTCTCACGAGTCGTCAAAAATGGTTGGAAAAGATTCTGCATCACTTCGGCCGGAAATCCCGGCCCGGAGTCCTCGAACTCAACATCGACCCAGCCGGCATCCTCCTCGTGATGCCTGCGAATGCGGACCTCCAACCTTCCGGCGCCATCCATAGAAAGACAGGCGTTCTCGGCGGCGTTCCACACCAGTCGTTCCAGCAATGTCCGGTCAACCTGAACCTGCCCATCGAAGCCGGAATCAACCTCGAGAGACCATCGGACGCCCGGATGGGAGACCGAACATGCATTCAGCTGATCCCGAACCGCCTTGTCGAGATCGACCGGCGCCAACGTCAATTCAAATGGCCGAGTCAGCTCGTTGAGGTGCGTGACAAGAGCAGCGATTCGACCGACCTGGTCCTTGATCATCGTCGTCAACTCTTCAGAATGCTCGCTTGCGCCATCGTCCTTCTGTAGAAAATGCGCAGCTCCCTGGATCGCATTCAACGGGTTCTTGATGTCGTGAGCAACCTTGGCGGCCATGCGGCCCAGGCCTGCGAGACGTTCGGCATGCATCAGTTCCCGCTCGAGCTTCTTGCGGCTGCTGATGTCGTGGGAGAGCCACAGAACGCCACGATACTCCCCGTCGGGCTTGGCCACTCGGGAATAGGTCACCTCGTATCGTTGCATTCGCTCCAGGACGATCGGGTGATCCTGCATCTGTGGTTCATCGCGAAAGCGCTGCATCACCTGTTCCAAGGTTGTGTGTGTCCCGGCGGGATGACAGTCCGCGACGGAGCCCCCGAGGCGGTCCCCAACGCAACGAATTTCAGCCCCAATCGGGTTGGCGATAGCTACATTGTCGTCGGCATCGACGAAGATGAGACCAATCGGAAGGCACCGGATGATGTCTTTGAATTCTCCGACTTGTTCCCGGAGAGCCTCCAGTTCTTCCCGCTCGTCCGAACTCAGTTGCTGTGGTTCATTCGACATGGGGACACGATGCCACTAACGGCAGTTCATGGCAAGAGGAAAAGACGTCTCCAACTCTCAGCATTTGGTGGGCCAAGGCCCACCCTACGGATTCACGATGCCTTGTAGGGTGGGCCTTGGCCCAGAATCCATGAAGCCCAGTGCACCACGGCATGTACCGGTGACAGCCTGGCCGGGAACGCCTCAGGTCTTGAGAAGTAAAAAGATCAGCGGGATGGCCGTTCCCGCAATCAGCAGCCGTCGACCTCTCCCGCCAAGACCCTTTTTACCGGTGATGATGAAGATCCCGGTCATGGCGAGGATTAGAAGACCGACGGCGTAGATATCGGCGAACCAGGTCCACAAACCCTTGGCGTGGTTGAGGTGGAGGTAGTTGACGTGAAAAAAGCCCGCCCGCCGCGACACCAGCTCATCGATGATCTGACCCGAAGGGGTTGCCACGTGCAGGGTACGGTCTTCCAAGAAGATCCGATATTCCTTCTCCGACATTCGGACCGCGGCCTTGGGCTTCTCCTTGATGCCCAAACGTCCCAGTACCTCTGCGGCTATTCCGTCATCCGGGATTTTCCCAAGATCTCCGATAGATCTTTCGGTGTGCGTTACGGTGTAGTTGGGATTCCAGTCCTCGATGTGGTTGACCGCCACACCCGAGATCGCGTAGAGCACCGTCAGGCCGGCAAAGAAGTAGCCGACGTCCCGATGAACGGCGATGATCGTCTTTCGAAAAGTTACCTTGGCCACAGAGCCTCCTACTGCTTCAAATATGAAGCGAGGATTCAGGGATCAGGGATAAGGAATAACCAGCCGGCTGCATCGCTGCAAAGCGGATACCCAACCGCAATAATCCGACCGCGACCCGGCCTCCCAGTCATCGACAGCTCATACCGAGCGCTTGTTCGCTGACAGCTAGGAACCGACGCCAAGCCGAAGGCCGCCGAGCCTACAGGCTCGGGCCCGCGAAGCGGGCGGCGTGGGCAAAGCTGACAGCTATCCTACGACTCGATGACCGCGCCGGTGCCCTTGATGAAATAGACCATCTCGCCCTGAGGCTTGGAATCACAGGCCTCGTGCTTGTCACCTTCGTGCTCTTTACCCTCGTGCTTCTTGGCCTGGGCAGCGACAGGGATACCCTCGAAGACACCCTGAGCGGATGCCGTGTTCCCCATCGAGGTCGCGGGAAAGACGATGACGCCGTCCTCAACCTTGATCCGGACGCCGTTACCCTTCTCGTCGGTCACCTGCATCCAGCACCCACGCTTCTTGCACACACCTGTGATCGTGCCGTCGACCCGGACTTCTTGGCCCACGTAGTCTGCAGGGCTGGCCAACAACTGGTCTATCGAAACGGCTTTTTCAAGGGTGACACCCTCACCGTATTTGGTGGAATCGCCGGCCAAGGCCGAACCGGCAACCAACAAAACAACGAACGTTACAAGTATCAGATTTCTTTTCATCATTCCCCCCTATCCACAGTCACAATATCGGCGGTTATCCTCTCCGGGGCCGGCTCCGTTGTCAAGTAGCTCTTAGCTATCAGCTGTCAGCTGTCAGCTGTCAGCCAGAAAAACCTCCGGGCGCCGGGCCCTCAGCGATATCCAATCCGGGCCGGCAATAATCAGGTGATCCAACACCTCAATCCCGACCGCCCGACCTCCGCGGACCAGACGACGCGTCAACTGAATGTCGTCCACGCTGGGCTCGGTTTCACCGGATGGGTGATTGTGAAAGAGAATCACACCGGCAGCGTCATCGAGCAAAGCAGTCCGAAATACCTCGGCGGGATCGACCGACACGTGGTTCCGAGTGCCCTCCCATAGATCGTGATCGTTGATCAACCGGTGGCGCGTGTCCAGGCTGATGAAACCGAAGACCTCCCGGCGAGACCCCCTCAGCCGCGCAACCAGGTACTCAGCCACGGTTTCGGGGCGTTCCAGGAGTTGCGCCCCAGGAACCTCGACTTTGGCCACTCTCTTACCCAACTCAAGGGCCGCGCAGACGGCGGCGGCCTTGGCCCGGCCGATCCCCGGGCGGCGCTCGAGTTCCCTGGCCGACATCCGCGCTACGCCTTCCAAACCACCCGCCTGAGCCAGCAGTTCCTGAGCCTCGGCAACCACACTGTGGCCCGGACGTCCTGTCCGGAGCAAGACCGCCAGCAGCTCAGCCTCCGAAAGACTCTCCGGACCTCGGCTCCTCAGTCGCTCCCTCGGCCTCTGGGTCGGCTCCATATCCATCATCCTCGTATTCAAACGCTGCCCCCTTCGGTCGTCCACTTTAACCCGCACTTCTCACCAGTGATCTACTACGGCCGCCGATGCACAACGCCCAGCGGCCTTTTCTCGCCTCGGCGTGCTCAACGTACTGTCAAGTACGCCTCCGCGCCCCTCGGGTCGAAAAACCCACCGGGCACAGCACCTCGACGGCCTCGCGACGAAAACCGGTGAGAAGTGCGGGTTAACCCGAGCCCGTTCCCGATTTTCCTCTCGTCTCAACCCAGCCATCCATGATACAAAGGCGCGGGGGGCGCGATGCGGAAATTAGGGAATACGCGGGAAACCCGGCAGCGCAAGGTGGTCTACGAGGCCGTTAGGCATTCAAAGAGTCACCCGACTGCGGACATGATCTTCGACCAGGTCCGGGACACGCTGCCGACGGTTTCGTTGGGCACGGTGTACCGCAATCTGGGCATCCTGAAAGATCAGGGCCTGGTCATTGAACTGAGAGGAACCGACCGCAGGGCACACTTCGAAGCAGATCTGACACCCCATGCGCATTTCGTCTGCAACCGCTGCGGGTCGATTTCAGACATCGAGAACTGCCCGAACCCGGCATGGGATCGGCACCCATGCTTGGCCGGCTATACAGTCGAAGAACACAGCCTAGAATTCAGGGGCATCTGCCCCCAGTGCAATAGCTGAAAAGCTGACAGCTGTCAGCTCAAGTGCGGACGGCGACGACCTCGTTGATCTCCGGCGCATAAAGCCTGATCCTCTCGGATACGAAGTCCGACAGGGTCGAGTGAGCCATCGGGCAGGTCCTGCAGGCGCCCCTCAGCTCGACCCGGACTGTTGAACCCTCTATCGACACCAGGCTCACGTCGCCACCGTCGGCCACAAGCGCCGGGCGAACCTCGTCCAGGGCGAAAAGGACCCGCTCCTCGACCGTTCCCGTCGGCCAACTGCCCACACTCATACCCGAGATCCGTTACCGTCGATCATGGTCTCACCAACGCAGACGGGTCGTCGAGCATTCCATAGAACCTTTTTCGCCAAACGGCGTTATCCTGGAAGACATGGGAACGAATGATTTGGAGGCCACCGTGGAGCGATGCCGCAAGGGAGATGAAGAGGCATGGTCGGCGCTTGTCAGCGCCACCATGAAGCCCCTCTACCGTCTCTGTGCGAGTTACGCCCCATCCGCCGCCATCGCCGAGGAGCTGACCCAGGAGATTTATTTCAAGCTCTGGGAGAACCTCCATCGTTACAACGCCGGCTCGAATTTTATGGCATGGGCCTGGCGGGTGGCGAAAAACCTCCTGATCGACGCTCACCGACGCAGCCGCAGGGAACGTGAAGCCGCGTGGCTTGATCCCGAGATCATCGACCGCCTCCCCGGTTCGGAGGACCCCCACGGGCAAACCGAAAGACGGCAGCGCTTGCGCCTCATCGCTACCAGTCTCCACCAGATTGACGCCAACCTGTCCGAGTTGATCTTGATGCGCGACTTTGCCGGGCTGACCTACCAGGACATGTCCGAGGCCCTGGACCTGCCGTTGGGAACCGTCAAGTCCCGACTCAACCGTGCCCGCCTTGAACTGGCAACCGCCGTTCGAAGGCGCACCAACATCCGGGCCGTTCCTTCCCCCGCCGGCGAGGTCGGCGCCTGATGAACACGTGCGATCTCATCCGCGAGCGCTTCAGCCTCTACATCGAAGGCGAACTCGAGTCCGACGAAGTCTCTACCGTCGAAAACCACCTCGAAACCTGCTCCGAATGCCGAGAGATCCTGGATAGCCTTCGAGGCATCATGGAAATCAGCGGTACGCTTGCCGGCCTCGAGCCCCCCGCCCACCTCCAGTCCGAAGTTGCCGACTCCCCGTGCCGACGGTGGCTGGGGCTGCTCTTTTCCGCAATCGACCGGGAAATCTCAGAAACCAATCTCGAACGGCTATTCCAGCACCTGGAGGACTGCCCGTCGTGCAGGAGGGCTTGGAGCGATTTATCGTTGATCCACCAGGTCAGTGACGCGCTCATACCCCCGGACCACCTCCTCTCCCGGTGCCTGAGGCCCAGGCGGCCCTTCAGCGCCCGTCGAGTACTGGGCCAGAGGACCGCAACGGCAGCGGCCTACAGCCTGGCCATTCTGGCTTCACTGGCCATCGGCAACCCGGTGACCCTTGCCCGATATGAATCCTCCGCACCGATGCAGCAGGTGAGCTCCCTCTTCAAGGACGGGGTTTCCGGCGCCGCAGAGACGGGACGATCCGAGGCGAAGGTCATGCTTTGGAGAGCCATGAACCTGGGGCATCGGGCCGCCGACGCCGCCCGCACGACCTGGTCCCGACTGACCGATAAACCTGACTCCGGCGACAGCGCCACTGTCGATGACTCCAAGGAGACGACATCATGAATGACGACCATAAATATACCGAGATCGATGCGCCTGCCGCGCCGGAACCACCGAAGCCTCCGAAACCGCCGGCGCCAAAACCTCCGGAACCAACCCCTCCGGAGCCCGAGCAAGCCCAGGATTTCGAGTCCCAGGACTGGATCCCGGAATCCGATGATGTGTTTGACGACTCCCCCAAAAAGTCGCCGGTCGCCGCGGCCCTCCTATCCCTGGTGCCCTTCGGCCTGGGCCACCTCTACCTGGGGCAATATTCGCGGGCGTTGGCCTTCTTTGTCGGGTTCTGGGCGCCGATACTCTTGTTGGATGTCCCGCTCTTGGGCATCTTCTTCTTTTTCTTCGCGATTTTCGACGCCTTCCGCCAGGCCCAGTTGATCAACCTGGCAGCGAAGGAGGGCCACGACCTGCCGGCCGGCCCATTCCAGGGCGGTCTGGCTGCCGGGGTTTTCCTGATCGTGCTCGGCGGTGTCCTGCTGTGCCGGAATTGGATTGATTTCTATTGGGTCCGTGAGTTCCTGCATGACTGGTGGCCGGCGATCCTGGTCCTGATCGGCGGCTACTTCATCTACGGCGCCGTGAAGGAGAATCGACAATCCGACGAAGGCGACGAGATCGACGATTTCTGATCCTATTGCCTCGATGAATATGTGACCAGGCTCATGCCGGTTTTCCAGGGGGAAATGCTAGGCTCTACTGATGATGGCGTCTTCGTCCTACTCACCGCACCTTTTCGGCACCAAGCCCTTCCGGGCCATCTTGGCGTGCCTCCTGCCGGCCCTTTTCGCCTCGGTCGGGTGGGCTCAGACCTCGACACCGGGGCCGGCGATCGACCTCGAAATCGTCAACCCATCTGACGGCACGAACACTTTCTGCGTCCCCCCGGGCAGTACATTGACCGCCAGACTCTTCATCCGTCCCGGGACCGGCTCGGCCTCGTGCACCCCCTCGTGCGGCACGGTCGTCGACGGAGGCGCCGCTCACCTCGCGACCGCAGTCGTCGACATCGCGTTCGACAACCAGAAACTGACCGTTACCGGCACCACCAACAACTCCGACACCGCCGCCGTTGACGGCCTGGTTCAGGACAACGGCGCCCAGGGCCGAATTGGCTGGGCCCTGGCCGGGGACTGGAGCCCGAACGCCGACACCTCCGGCACTCTGGCGACCCCCTGTGACATGCAGCTTCTCGACACCGCGGATTGGGTCGTCGAGGCCGAATTCGCCATCCAGCCGGCAGCATCCGGCATCACCTCGCTCCACCTGAGGCGTGAGACCGATGCCGGTCCCTTCGCCCTGTCCTTCGCCGACATCTGCGGTTCAGAGGCCTTCACCGAGGCCGGCGGCGGAATCGACGAAATCACCGATGGCCGGGTTCTCGTGAGCTCAAGCTGCGCCGATGTGCTGTTTTTTGACGGATTCGAGTCTCGGTCAACCGAGTATTGGCCTCCAATCAACTGAGCCTCCTGCAAGAACCACGGAAGAGCCACAAGAAGGCACAAAAAAGAAAGGCAAAAGGCCCGCTGGAACTGTTATGGGAGCGCGGGGTAGGAACCGGCACCAAGCCGAAGGCTTGCCATGGCGAAGCC
>DAOWGJ010000042.1 GCA_030637505.1 Holophagae bacterium | reverse complement strand
TGACCACCACGGAGGGCGGCGCAATTTGGTTCTTGTTTTTGGTCGGATATGGGCGGCGAGGATCTACGTCGGCGCCGCACTTGCAGTTCCCTTGGTCCTGGCGGCAGGCGTGTGGGTGAAGATCCTGCCGACCATTGCTCTGGTCGCGGCAGCGCCGACGCTCCTCCTGCTGGGCGCCTTCGCCTGGGCAATTCGATCACCCGAAACCAATCCGCCGATTCCAGCCCTCGGCGCCAACGTCATCTGGAATCTGGCAACCAATACGGTTCTGGGCCTGGTACTTCTGTTCGCTGCCATCGGAGGTTGAGCATGAAACTAACCCGAATCATCGTCCTCTTCATCGTGTCTCCCCTCCTGGCCTGTGCCAGCGGGTCCCAGACGACCCATCTTTTTCAAAAGAACCCATCGGTCCACATTTCCTCCCAGGAGTTGAGGGTCCGAGTCCGGGGTCTTGCAAGACCGATGGCAGGAAACCTCGAGAAAGCGGCTGACGAGATCATCGCCAAATCCGATGACCCCTTGTTGCAAAGAAAGGTCCTCCGGGCCAAGACCGAGATGATCCCGGCGGTTTTCGAGGCTCTGTTTCGGAAAGATCCAGGAGCGGCACTGATTGACGCTTCGGCCCTCGTGGAACAGCTCAAACAAGAGTTCACGGACGGCAGCAACATGGTCCTGGACGACGAGGGAAAGCAGATCATTCTCCGGGCGGCAGAAGACATGAAACAACGCCTGCAGGAGGTCTATCTGGCAACCGGTGCTTCACAAGGTGATATCGACCTATTCTGGGTCCAGATCGAGGAATGGGCCCGACGGCATCCGATCGAGGGTAGCTTCGCGGTCAGGGACTCGACCGCCAGCCTGTTGGCGGCATCGAACGCAGCGACCGGAGGTGGCCTGGGCGCCGCTATCTCCAGCGCCCAGGACGATTTGGCGGATTTTGCCGTTCGGACGGACATTTATGCGGAGTATCTGCCCCGGCAAGGCCGGTGGCAGGCACAGTTGTTGATAGAAGAGATGATGGCCGAAAGAATCGTGGCACGGGCAGTTGACCAGGTCGGGCCGATCCACATGTCGATCGATAGTCTCCCATTCAACATCGAGGCCGAACGGCTGGCATTGATTGAGGAACTCCGCCGGGAGGGTCTCCTGGTCGGCCAGTGGGTTCGAGCCGAACGGCTTGAGTCCCTCGGTTTCGTCTCAGCGGAGCGGCAGGCGATACTGGGTCACCTCACTGAAGAGCGGATCGTTATCCTCGAGGCCATTACCGGCGAGAGGGAGGCCCTGGTCGAGGCGCTTCGCCGAGAACGAATAGCTTCTTTTCAGGATCTGGAAAGAATCGTCGATTCCGCTTTGGTGAACTCCCGCAAGAACCTGATTGACCACTTTTTCTTCCGTGCCTTGCAGCTGGCGGCTGTAATTCTTCCGTTGCTGTTAATTGCTGGCTTGATCCTGGTCTGGTTCGCGCGCCGCCAAAATGGCCTATAATCGCGATCTCTGAAATCAGTGGTTCGTTGTGCCGAGAAGGAGCTTCTCATGAAATACAATAAAGCCCTCACCGCCCTGGCCTGCACCTTGATACTGGCTGCAGCAATACCGACCCCAGCACAGGACGAAGGGGAAAAGGACTGGCCGAAGATGGTTGAAGCGATGGGTGCCTCGATCACCATGTACCAGCCTCAGATCGACAGCTGGGAGGGCAACACCTTCGAGGCCCGGGCCGCTGTGTCGGTCGTGGGATCCGCCGGCAAGGCGCCGGTGTTCGGCGCCGTCTGGATATCGGGTCACTTCACCACCGACAAGGCAACCAGAACCGTCAGCTTCTATGACGTGACCATTCCCGCAGTGAGATTCCCCGACGCGGGGGAAGAGAAGGAGCAGAAACTGATCGACATCTTAGAAGACGAGATGGACGACTGGGTGTATGAAGTCGACCTCGATATTCTCTTGCCGACCCTCGAACTTGCCGACCGGGACGCACCCGGCGAGGCCGACCTCAAACATGACGTACCGAAGATCATCGTCAAGCACCAGCCGGCCGTATTGATTCTGATTGACGGAGAGCCCAAAATGCAGGAGATTAAAGACTCCAAGCTGGAACGGGTTGTCAATACTCCGTACACCATCATCAAGGACGGGAGGGACTATTTCTTGGCCTCCGACACCCAGTGGTTCACCGCCAAGGCCGTGATGGGTCCCTGGAAGGCCGCCGGGAAACTGCCGAAGGACATTGCCAAGATCGACTCGCAGATGAAAGACCAGGCGAAAGATCAGCCGCAACCCGAAGACTCCCAGGCCGGGGACACACGGACCCCAGAGATCGTCGTCTCGACGGAGCCTGCAGAGCTGATCTTCATCGACGGAAAGACCACCATGGAACCCATCCAGGGTAACGACATCCTTGGGGTCAGCAACACCGATTCGGACGTCATTTTCGACATAGGTACGCAGAAATTCTATGTTCTGCTGTCGGGGCGTTGGTTCCACTCATCCGACCTGGATAACGGTCCGTGGCAGTGGGTCGCCAACGACGAGGTCCCGATCTCTTTTTCCGATATTCCATCCGACTCAGACGTCGGCTACCTGAGAGCCAGCATCGCCGGTACCGATGAGAGCAAGGATGCCCTGCTCGAGCAGAGTATCCCGCAGACCGCCGGCGTCAAACGCGGCAACGCCGAGTCCAATGTCGAATACGACGGCCAACCGAAATTCGAATCGGTCGAAACCACAACGATGCAGTATGCAGTCAACACTTCATCGTCGGTCATTCTTGCTGAGGGCGCCTATTACTGGTGTGAGCAGGGGGTCTGGTATGTCTCCGCTACCTCCACCGGCCCCTGGGTCGTCTGCGAGAACGTCCCGGACGTTATCTACACGATCCCGCCATCCAACCCCCTCTACAACGTCACCTACGTCAAGGTCTACCAATCAACGCCCGAGGTCATCTATGTCGGCTACACCCCGGGCTACACCGGTTCTTATGTGTCCCACAGTTGTGTCGTTTACGGCACCGGCTATTATTACAACCCCTGGTACTCCCCCTACCACTACTACGCCCGGCCCTCCACATGGGGCTTTCACGTCCGCTGGAACCCCTGGTACGGCTGGAGTTTCGGCCTGAGCTACTCGGCCGGCCCCTTCCACTTCGGCGTCGGTTGGGGCTCCTACGGAAGGTATGGTGGAGCGTGGTTTGGCCCCGGCTTCTACCGCCCCTATCCGATGCCATACCGCGGCGGCTATCGCGCCGGCTACCGCGCCGGCTACTATCACGGCCGGCATGCTTCCGGACGGCCGGTTCACTACGGTGGCGGGAACAGAGTCAACAACAACATCTACAACCGGCCTGCCAACCGGGACAGGGTGGCCACCACCAGGGACAGATCCACCGGCCAGAGGCCGGCCGTGGCCCGTGACAAGGCCAATAACGTCTACACCGACCGCCAGGGCAACGTCTTCAAACGAAATGACAACGGGTCATGGGACAAGAGAGACAAGAGCGGATGGACGCCGAACGGCGGCACGCCGTCTTCGGGGGACAGGACACGGCCCACGACTCGTCCGACGACACCTTCGACACGGCCGTCAACACCTTCAACACGGCCTTCAACACCGTCGACACGCCCGTCGAGTCCTTCAACACGACCCTCGACGCCTTCGACCAGACCATCAACCCGTCCGTCGACCGGATCGTCGAGACCATCAACCAGGCCCTCCTCGGGATCACTCAATCGTGACTACAGCTCCCGACAGAGGGGCAGCAGCAGGTCGACGGCCAGCCGGCCGAGTTCGTCGAGAAGCGCACCCAGAGGAGGAGGGGGACGGAGGCGATAGCGGACCCAAAGCGGCTTCGCCGCATCGGGTGCTGTCAGCTTTCAGCCAACGGAAAACACAATTCAGCTATGAACGGACGGGGAGAATCCCCGCCCGTTTCGTTTCTTCATCTCCGGAATGGCCTTCCTGAGCGATTGTTGAAAGCACTGCGGCTGTAGGGTGGGCCTTGGCCCACCATCAGGCATCTTTGTTGGTGGGCCAAGGCCCACCCTACATTCTTCTTCTTCTTTGTGGCTATTTTCCCGGATTTTCCTGTTTCTTCCCCAACACCAACACCGGCCGCCGGAGGCCCTGTCGCCTTCCGATCGACACCTCAACCTCGAACCCAGCTGCCTTCAAGCGCTCTTCCAGGCCGATCAGCGACTCCCCAGTCGGTTGGGGCATTCGACCTTCGAGGCCTGCCACAATCAGAAGTCCCTCATCATCGAGGGCTGCCTGAATCCGTCCCATCAATCGATCATCGAGGACCGGCGCCCGCCGACGGCGGGTCTCCCAGATGACGACGGCATTCTGCGACCCCAGGGGCCATGCCGCGGGGTCCGCAATCTCCATGGTGACGTCTGAACCCAAGGCGATCTCCGTTTGGTGCGCAACGCCGGCCTCGAGGGTGACGCCCAGAAGCCGTCCGGGCCGTCGCCCTTCCTCGGCTTCCAGGACTGCGGCCAACAAGGCCCCATCGCCGCATCCAAGATCCAGGAAATCTCCGCCTGCCGCGAATTCTCCCCTTCCGGCCCGAACGGCGAGTTCCGGATGACGGCACAATTCCCGCCGGGTTCGCCACCACTCGCGATAGCCGATCTTGAGGAATCGGTGAGCCGCCCTTTCGACCACGTCTCGGCGTTGGGCGGCAACCGG
Organism: Holophagae bacterium; assembly: GCA_030637505.1. Classification (GTDB taxonomy): domain Bacteria; phylum Acidobacteriota; class Thermoanaerobaculia; order Thermoanaerobaculales; family Sulfomarinibacteraceae; genus DAOWGJ01. The sequence goes on along the minus strand of DAOWGJ010000042.1, from coordinate 5,375 downwards.
ACCTTTTGGCACCCAAAGCCAGACGATCAGAGCACCCATCGCTCCGATGACCGTCCCGACCACCAGACTGCCGACGATCAAGTCCACGCCCAGTTCGCCGAGGGGAGGGAAGCCCGAGCTACCCGGAAGGACCGATCTCCAGTGCCCTCTCAAGAGCCTGCTGCCGACCTGCAATTCTCCCCACACCAGAAAAGGTACGAAGACGGGGTTGGAAATCATGCAGGCGGCCAACATCTTGACCCGGCTCAAACCAAGAACCCGGGCAACCACCAACGCCAGCACCAGATGAAATCCATACAGGGGCGTGCACCCGATCAGGATCCCCAGACCGACGGCCGCGGCCTGGGCCCCCGGCGCCTGGCCTTCGGTCGCCAGGCGATAGGCGAATTCCGCCATCCGCTCCTTGAGGGGAGGCTTAGGCATATTCAGGACTCGACCGAATAGCTAGAAAAGGGAGGGGATGAACCCGTCCCCTACAACGGTTTCCGTAGGGGCGGGGTTTATCCCCGCCCGGGGGTTTCCGATCATCGCAGGCTGCCAGGCCAAGAACCTGGGGGTCAATCAACGCGGAATCAACTCCACCGGTACCGGCATCAAATTCCAGGTGAAACCGGAAAGTCCCGCCGGATAGACAAAGAGCGTTTCCTTCTCAAGTCCCGCCTCGGTGTGAACGTACCGGTTGATCTCACCACCCCTGTCGTTGGCGACGTAGAGCTCATCGACGCCGTCTCCGTCGAGATCGGTCAACAGCGCGGCGTGCTCGAATCCGCCGCTCTCACCGTCGATCAAGGTCACGACCCACTCGCCCTCGGCCTGGGGTTTGAGAAGCCACAAGCCGCTCTTGTGGGCCGCCGCCACCATTTCCTTGACACCGTCACCGTCGATATCGCCGGCGGTCAAAAAACGGCAGAGTGTGTCCGGTAAAGTAGCCACCTTCACGCCCTCGGAGGGTTCGGTTCCCGCATCGTAGCGAAGGATCTCAACCTGACCTCCGGCCACTGCCTCCAGAGCAACGTACAACTCATCGGTGCCGTCCCCATCAACATCGTCAACCAGGATCTCTTTGGCATGGCGGTCACCGAGATCGGCCACGACGACTCCACCCTCTCCCGCTGCCGGGACATAGCGTGTCACCCACCCGGGTTGGGGCGTGCCGTCCAGCTTGTTCGGAGCGCTCGGTGTAGCGTAAATCTCCAGGACGCCATCGCCGTCGAGATCGCCGACTTCAACCTCGTGCACGACAGTATTCTCCTGCCGATCCAGTTCAGTGACCTCCCAGGTCCCATCCTGGCCCGGGCGAACGGTCGCGACCACACCCTGATCGTGAGTTGCTACGGCAATCGTCGCCGTACCGTCGCCATAGATGTCAGCGACCTCAACATCTCTCATTCGGCTCCACTTGCCGCCGAAGTCCGCCTCCCACAGAAGTTCGGGCTCGGCGTCCCCGGCCTGGAACTTGAGCATCGCTTTGGTCCCACCGGCAGTCAGGATGCCGCTGACACCCTCGCGCGGACTGTAGACCATCGCCTTGTGAAAGACGTTGCTGTCGGGATCTTCAATCTCGGACCAGTTCCACTCGCCGTTCGTCTGCGTCAGGATTCCAAGACGTGCAGGCTGCGGCACCGGTTTGCCGTCCGGTCCTTTTTCCAGGACCGCCAGTGCCGCCATCAGGCCCTTGTCAAGGGTCTCCCCGGTGGGTTCCTGGGGTACAGGTTCACCTCCACAACCCATAAGACCAACAGCTACAATAATCACAAGAGAAACGGCCGGATATCGCATGATTCACCTCGTTCATTTGATCGCACCTCGGTGCGAGGGCACATCCTAGCAGGTGGCGGCAGAGAGACCCAATTCATCCCCAAATCTCAACACCTCGTCCGGGGAGTTTTCTGGTAGAATTTTCGTTGAAATTAAACCAGAGTCAGCAGATATCATAGCGACCCGAAGAGGTGGGTGGAACCTCGAAGGGGGAACTGATGATCATCAAAACGGGGAAGACTGATCGGAACGCTCTGCAACGGTTGTCCGGGGTCGCCGCACTGGCTGCAGTAATCTTGCTGACAGCACCGCCGGCGCCGGCCCAGGTCAACCAAACACTCCATTACGATGGCTGGATCCTGGCCGCCGCCCATGCACCGGGACTCGAGGGCTCGATCTGGAGAACCGACCTCTGGTTCGCCCTGGACAGCGCCGGGTCCGGCCCTGTCACGTTGCGGTTCTGTCGAAGCGGCAACGACAACACCGGGGTCGAGGAGCACATCATCGACATCCCGGCCGGCCAGCATGTGTTTTTCTATGAAGACGTCGTCGATCAATTTCTGGATGTCGGAGACGGTTCATGGGTCGGTGCGATCCACTACTCCTCCGGCACACCTCTTCAGGCATGGGCCAGGGTCTATTCGATCAATGAAGACGGCTCGGCCTCGTTCGGCCAGGCCATCGAGGGCATCCCGACGGCCGACATGTCTCCGGATCAGCCCACACAGCCGAATGCCGACGTTCACCAGTGGCTTTATGCCGTTCGGCACACGGCGGACGACCGGTTCCGAGTCAACATCGGCGTCGTCAATCCGACCGCCGTCGAGGGCAGCTATATCATCAAGGTGTTTGACACCACCGGCAACAACCCACCGGGAGGTTCGGTAAGCACCACCATGACGGTGCCACCGTTTTCGATGGTTCAGCTCAGTGATCCTTTCGCGGACTTGATGGGCGGCGAGTGGAACAACATCATGATCCGGGTCATCGGCTACACCGAGGGATCCGGGACCTTTGCCTACGCTTCAGTCGTCGACAACGTGACCAACGACGCCTTCTTCATTCGCGGGGTCAAGCGGCTGTTCCCGGACGAGTAACCCGACCTTCTCACCGGTTTTCGAAGCGAAAGGCCCAAGACGCAATGAGATCCGGCGATCTCGCAAGATGAGCGAGCGAAGTAGTACTTACTGTACGTCGAGCGAGCGAATCGAGAAAGCGTCGTAGATCGTTGTGTATTGTGCCTTGCAGCCGGACACTGGTGAGAAGGCCGGGCTAAGTCCTGCCCCTCATTTCGATCCCTGCTACACTTCCGCCGGCCCAGTGCGGCCTCTTGGAGGAACGATGACCCGGAAGATCGAAAGAGTCACCTTTTTCACGCTTGGTACCCTCGCTCTCGCGATCTGCCTCTCGGGCAGCTGTGGCGGAGATAAAGACCACAAGGCCACCGAACAGAAATCACAAGCACGTTCGGTCATCATCCTGGCCGTCGACGGTCTCCGGGCCGACAGTCTGGGATGTTACGGCGGCACAACCGAAACGCCCGCTTTGGACGCCCTGGCCGGTGAGTCCGTGCGTTTCGACCAGGCGTGGGCTCAGGCCCCTGGCATGCAGGCTTCATTGGCAAGTCTGCTCACCGGCCTTTATCCGACGACTCACGGCCTTGTGGAAGCCGGCGATCACCTGGTCCCGGAGGCCAATACTCTTGCTGAGAGTCTGTCAACAGCGGGGCTGAAGACCGCGGCCTTCATCCAGGGGGCCAAGGGCGGTGGCTCTTTCGGACTGGATCAGGGTTTCGGCCAGTACACCGTCGGTCCGAAGCCCGGCCGGGCCGGTCTGAGCTGGCTTGACGAACACCCCGGGGAAGACGTTTTCCTGCTGATCGCAGGCTGGTCCGCGGGACGTCTGGAAACTACGGACGCCGACTCCGGCGTCACGGCGCCCGAAGGCTTCGCACAGCGATTGCAGCAGGCCCTCACCTCTGAGACCCCTGACTCCCTGAACGATGAAGACCTCAATTATGCTCGGGCCGCCTACGCCGCCCATGTCACCCGGATCGACGCGGCAATCGGACAGTTCATCGATCAACTGCGCTCGTCCGGCCGCCTGGACACCTCGGCCCTGGTCCTCGTCGGAACCTCGGGTTTCGCACTCTCGGAACACGGTGATCTGATTAACGACTCCCTCTATCCCGCGGTCACCCAGGTTCCGCTGATGATCAGAATGCCCGGCGCCCCGGCCAAGACGATTGACACCGTGGTTGAGGTACTCGACCTGATGCCGACCCTGATCGAGGTCGCCGGCGCAATTTTCCCGGACGGTCTGCAGGGATCGAGCCTGATGCCGATCATCGGCGGCACCTCCAACCCGCCCTACATCGCATTCTCCGAATCAGATAGGGACGGCGGCATGACCTCGGTCGTCATGAACGGCATGCAACTGGTCACAACGGTTGAGCAGACCTCGCTCTTTGACCTCAGTGCCGATCCGATGGCCCTGGCTGATCTGGCCCAGGAGTTCCCCGAGCGTGCAACCGTTCTCAGCGAACATCTCGGGGCGTGGTCAAAGATGGTTGCGGCGGCATCCCTTGATCCCGACCGAAAGATCGAAGATCTCGATGACGACACTCTCGATCAGTTGCGTAGCCTGGGGTATATCCAGTAGGCGGGACCTCACAACTCTTCTCGACTCGCCGGGTTCAAGCCCACGCCGCCGAGGCCCTGGACGTGGCGGTTCCTGTCGCGGCCCCGGCCGCCGACGCTGCGCACCGCCCCGCTCGCTGTCATCTGACGCTGTTTGCTGTTGCTGTGTGCTGCCGCTGAACCTGACGCGGTTCACCGTCGCGGTCCCGGTTTGCGGCACCCGGACGCTGTTCGGTTTCCAACCCCGGCCTTCGGGGGCGCGGGCGCGCCCCCGCTCGTTGCATTTCCCGGAGGGGCAACATGGTTCGATCCTGGAAGGGGACTGCCCCTCCGGGAAAAGACCCTCGACGGCCTACGGCTTAAGCCGAGACTTGTGTCCCAACGCGCTCGCCGCAGGGGTGCCATGTCCGCAGTTCTTCGCAGTGACGCGGATTCCGGGGGGCCTGCTTGATGAAGAACTTCGGACATGGCACCCCCGTCGGAGAGGGCGCTCGTGTTTGCCGACGCGGTTGATGCCGCCGCCTAATCTTGAGAGCGCTAATTCCCCTCAAACGGGGCGTGCCATGCTTCGTATTTTTCCCCGGCAGGTCCTCCGATTCATGTTTCGCTCAAGGAAAAATCGAGCTTGGCAACCCTCGGCGGTCGCCTCAGCGACAGAGTCTCGGCGAAGGGTGTAGGCCGCCGAGGTCATTGCCCTCAAGGGCGAGGCTCTCCCGACATCTGAATTGAAACCCCTTAAGGGCAATGACCGAGCGGGAGCGATCGGCAGTCGTTGGAGTTTTCGCCGGCCTCAATGTGCTCCCGAAGGCCGGGGCTCGATAACAAGCTCCGGGACCGGGGCCGCGTCGGAGACCGGGGTCGGGCCTCGGATTCAGGGACAGGGACAGGGACAGGGACAGGGACAGCGGGCTGCGTCAGTTGGAGCTGCCCCGGTTTGGTGGACACATGTACGCTTTCGTTATCGTCGAACCTGTGGGG
>DAOWGJ010000202.1 GCA_030637505.1 Holophagae bacterium | reverse complement strand
TCGTCCCACGCTTTCCCGTCACCACCCAGGCATGCCGCAACGAGACGGCGGTCTCGTTTTCGTGCCCGACCCCAGGCCTGGCCTCCTGTGTCCTTGGTTTTTGACTGAGCTCCCACGCCAGCAAGAAACCGATATTACGATTGGGTTATTCCTCAGTCTTCGGCAGCCAACAGAGATCCGGCCGGAAATCGCCCCATATTTTTTTGGTCAGACCCAGGAAGTCTGAGCCGTATCTTTGGAGGTGGAGAGCCGTTCATGGGTCGCTTCACCGAAATGAGTGGCTCGAATAGGAGTACTCAGAAGGTTGAGAACGGCCATGGCTCCATGGTAGGTTCACCTCGACAGAAAATTCGAACTGCTGGTGGCACTGGCCCGGAAGTTCTGGTTAGAATAATTTCAAATGCCGGCAAGACTGTCGGCTTGAGCCTTCATGTGTGGAATAGTTGGAGTTCTGGGGCGGTCGGGGCCCGATTCATGGCGCGCCGAGATTGTCCGTACGATGGCCGCAACCCTGGTTCACCGCGGACCAGACGGAGAGGGCTTCGCCTCGAGCGGCAACTGTTTTCTCGGCTTCCGACGACTCGCCATCATCGATCTCGAGGCAGAGTCACCGCCTTTCGCCAACGAGGATGAGAGCGTCTGGAGCGTTTGCAACGGTCAGATCTACAACGCCCCCGAACTGAGGAATACTCTTCACTCAAGAGGTCACACTCTCCGAACCGCCACCGACACCGAGGTCATCCCCCACCTCTTCGAGGAGTACGGAGCCGGCCTGGCGGCACATCTCAACGGCATGTTTGCGTTCGCGGTATGGGACAGGCAGAGAAACCTCCTCCTCCTCGGCCGTGACCGGACCGGGGAGAAACCGCTCTTTTACTGGTTCGACGACGATGAGTTGGTCTTTGCGTCCGATCTGAGGGCGTTGCTCGTCCATCCGCGAATCCCGAAGGTCGTCGATCCCGTGGGGCTGCGGCGTTATCTACTCCACGACTATTTTCCAGCGCCAGTGAGCCCGATCCAGGACGTCCACAAGCTCGAAGCCGGACACCTGCTGATCGCTCGAGGCGCCGAAATTTCAATCCGGCGCTACTGGGACCTCGCTGATTTCTACTCACAGCCGGATCTCAAACGGCGCAAGCCCGACGACCTGGCTGAAGAACTCGACCATCGCCTCGGCATCGCCGTTCGGCGGCGAAGCAGAAGCGACGTGCCCTTTGGGCTCTTCTTGTCCGGAGGTATCGACTCGTCGGCCATACTCGCCTATCTGGCTGAACAGCAAGGCGGAGGGGTTCCGGTCTTCTCCATCGGCCACACGGACCAATCTTTCGACGAAGCAGACCTGGCGAAGACCACTGCTCGATTTTTCAAAGCCGATTTCAATCAGCTGATTCTCGACGAAAGCCACTTGGCGGACGGCCTTCGACGGGTGGGCCTCGGGCTGGGCGAGCCACTGGGCGACGCCTCGACGATTCCGACTCACCTTCTCGCTCTTCTAGCGGGGAAAAAGGTCAAAGTCATTCTATCCGGCGAAGGGGCCGACGAACTTTTCGCCGGCTATCCTACATACCTCGGCAACCGGATTGCCGAGGTGTATCGGGGAATTCCAAAGCGACTCCGCAGCGCCCTGATCGACAGCATCCGAAGGTTCGGACCGGTCAAAATGAGCAACGTCGGCCTTGACTACCTCCTCAGCCGATTTGTGGCAGGGGCTGAACTCGAGCGCCTTGAACGCCACCACACCTGGTTCGGCAGCCTCCCACCCATGCTTCAACAGAATGTTCTCGCGCCGAGGGTTTTGGAAGCTTTGGCAGCTGACGACCCGTTCGCCTCAGCTCGCTCCAGGTTGGCGGGGCGGGATCTTGGCGACAGCCTCAGCGAGCTCCTGTACATGGATTTCACCATGTACCTCCAAGACGATCTCCTCACCAAGGTAGACCGCGCAACCATGTTGGCGTCACTTGAGGCCCGAGCACCTTTCCTCGATCATGAGTTGGCCGAATTCGCAGCCGGCCTCCCGTCAAAACTCAAACTCCACGGGCTCACAACCAAAGACATCTTGCGTCGGACTGTACGCCGTCGCCTGCCGCCGGAGATTCTCAAGCGACGAAAACGGGGCTTCAATATCCCCTTTTCGCGCTGGCTTCTCCACAGCCTGGGTGAGCAGCTCAGGGAGCGTTTCTCGACCGAGCGTGTCGAGGCTCGGGGCCTTTTTTCCGCTGCAGGGATCTCAAGGCTGCTGGACGAACATCTTTCAGAGCGCGCGGACCACCGCAAACCCCTGTTCACTCTCCTCGCCTTTGATCTGTGGTGCGACGTCACCTTCGGCGAGGGAGTCCGGATTCCCATCGGAACCGGAACCCGGGCCGCGCCGATCGCTAAGGATTAGAATTCGTGAAACCCTCCCGAATCGTTCTCGTCCTCGCAGCCCTGATCTTCATCTGCAATATCTGGGGCTACGATTTGTGGACTCCGGACGAACCCTTTTTTGGAGAGGGCGCCCGGGAGATGTTGATTGACGGGCACTGGGTTGTGCCTCACATCAACGGTGTCGTCAACACACACAAGCCTCCCCTCTTTTTCTGGTTGATCGCGTTGTTCTCGTTGCCGTTCGGTGAAGTCCTCTCCTTTACGGCCCGACTTCCATCGGTGCTGGCCTCGATCGGAACCGTTGCCCTCACCCTTCGGATGGGACGCCGCATCTCCGGAGAGTGGACCGCCGTCTTTGCGGCTTTCGTGCTGGCCACCACCTTCCTCGTCTGGGACAAGGCCCGCGTTGCCCAGATCGACGCGCTCTTGTGCTTCCTGATATGGGTAGCGTTGTCGGCCTTCGAAGCCTGGAGAGCCGGCGATGCCGGGGGCCGCAATGCCGGTCTTCTGTTCTGGCTGGCGGCAGCTCTGGCCGTGCTCGCCAAGGGTCCGGTCGGGTTACTCCTTCCACTGGGGATAGCTGTTGTCACCCTGGCATTCGACAGGGAAATCGGCCGCTGGCGCGATTTTGCCCCGCTGACGGGACCACTCCTTTTCGCGGTTATTTGCGGCGCCTGGGTAGCGTCAACCATGCTCTGGGGCCCTGCCGAATACTCGGTTGTGGCAGCCCTCAAGGAACATTTCGTTGACCGCGGGATACACGGGATGCACCACCTTCAGCCGTGGTGGTACTACGCCAAAGTCATGCCGCCCTCGCTCCTGCCCTGGACCTTTCTGGTTCCGGGCGCGCTCGTACTCGCCATGAAACGCAAGAACCCGCACGATCGATTTCTCTTGGTAGCCGCTCTATTCGTGGTCCTCTTCTTCTCGATCTCAACGGAGAAAAGAACTCTGTACGTGCTGCCCGCATTCCCGGCCTTCGCGCTGATGACGGCAAGAGTGATTGCAGCCATCACCGGCCGAGAGCCCGGCCCTCCCCTCTCGCGACGTTGGATCACCGTCGGGCAGGTGTTCTTGGGCTGTTTTTTTACGATTCTAGGGCTCATGGTGCCGTTCGCGGCTCAACGGCTTGACCAGATCCCCGGATGGAAAGCCTCTGTGATCGCTGTCCTTCTCCTGGCCACCGGTCTGGTTACGCTCTGGTTGATCAGGCATCAAAAGCTCTTGAATGCAACCGCCATCCCGGCCGTCGGATGCACCGGCATCTATCTCTTCGTCTCCCTCTTCGTCTTCCCGGGAGCAGATACTTTCAAATCAGGGCGGAACTTCGCCATAAGGATCAAGGAGGCAACCGCTGAGTCCAGGGCTGCAGGTCACCAAGTCATGGCCTGCAATCTCGATAATTTGCCGAGGGCATATTCTTTCTACTCGAACGGCGTGTATTTCGTTCTGACCAATGGCGCCTCCGATCTCGAGGCACACCTCAATCAGGAGGCACGGGTCTTCGCCGTGACCAATGCCATGATCCTGGACCAGCTGGCACCAGGGACCCGAGAACGGCTTGAGGTGATCGATACCACCCACGCGAGCCGGCTGGATGTGGCGCTGGTCGCCAATTATTAGCCCGGGAGATCGAAACTTACCCGGCCTTCTCACCAGTGATCTACTACGGCGCGAAATACGCAGTAATCTTCGGCGTTTTCTTGAATTCGCTCAATCAACATAGTGCAGACTATGCCTCATTCGCTCAGACTGCGAAAACGCCGAATCTCACCACGTCTTCCGCACCTCGTAACGAAAACTGGTGAGAAGGCCGGGCTAAAGGGTCGGTATCCGTTCATTACGGTGTCTCGTCGTCCGCTCGGATTTCCCACTTGAGGTTTCGCTTCTGAGCCCACCGCACCCCAAGGGCGTCGTACAGGCCCCTGAATGCTCGGTCCCAGGTCCCATATTTACTCGTGCCCCACCGCCTCTGAGTGTGACGAACCGGAATCTGATACACCTCGAACCCCTTCATCTTCAACAGAGTCGGCAAGAATCTGTGAGCACCGTTGAAAAGACAGACGCCCAAGATCGCCCGGCGTCGAAAGACCTTGATCGGACATCCGGTGTCTGAGATATCCTCGTGAGTCAACCAGTTGCGGACACCGTTGGCAACTCTGGATGAGAACTTTTTCCAGGCGCTGTCATGGCGTTCAGCCCGAACGCCGATCACGGCATCGACGTCTTTGGCATCCAAGAGTTCGATCATCATCGGCAGATCACCCGGATGCGTTTGCAGGTCCGCATCCAACAGGGAAACAATCTCGCCCCTGCTGTGCCGAAAACCGGCCTCAAGGGCTGCCGACTGACCTGATCTCCCTGTGAGGTGGAGGGCACGAACTTCGGAGAACTCCTGAGCCAACGCATCGATCAGCTCCCCGGAGCCGTCGAACGAGGCATCGTCAACCAGGACCAACTCCCACCGACACTCGAGGCCCCCATCCAGCGACTCTTTGACCTGTTCGACCAAGGGGCGCAGGCTGTCCACCTCGTTGAAAACCGGCACAACAACCGACAGGAGCCGGTTCAACTCAGGTCTATCAGTTTCCACAAAATCTCTTTTCCATATTCAGGCAACCGAGTCTGCCAATCGTCCATCTTGAGTGCCGGACCTTCACAAATCGTAATACAGTTCCACTTCATAGGGGTGAGGCCTGTTCCGGACGGCACGTTCTTCCTTGCGTTTGGCCTCGATCCACCGGTCAATCAGATCGGCGTCGAAGACACCGCCCTCGAGCAGGAATTGATGATCAGCCTCGAGTGCCGTCAAAGCGCCATCGAGCGACGAGGGCAGCGAGATGATTTCCCGCCGCCGCTCTTCGGGCCACGAAAAGATATCCTCGTCGAATGGGCCGAATCCCAGTTCGGTTGGATCCAGCTGCCTTCTGATCCCGTCCAAACCCGCCATCAGCTGCGCCGTGATCGCCAGATAGGGATTGCAGGTGGCGTCCGGAGGCCTGAATTCGATTCTCGCGCTGTCCGGAGTGTTGGCATAACGAGGGATACGCACAGCGGCCGACCGGTTGCCTGCCGAAAAGACCGCACTGATCGGCGCTTCGAAACCCGGGATCAGGCGCCGGTATGAGTTGGTGCTCGGATTGGTGAAAGCCAGGACTGCACCGCCGTGGTGCAACAGGCCCCCGATGTAAAACCTCGCCGTTTCGCTGACGCAGCCATAGCCCTTTGAATCGTAAAAGATATTGACGCCGTCTTTTTCCAATCGTTGATGGAAGTGCAGGCCCGAACCCGCTTCGCCGTGAAGAGGCTTGGGCATGAAGGTAGCGGTCAGCCCGTCTTCTTGAGCCGTCAACCGGGCGATATATTTTACGAGCATGGTCGCATCGGCAGCGCGATAGCCTGCAATCAGCGGTGTTTCGATTTCACACTGCCCCGGACCGCCGACCTCATGATGGTGGTACTTGACCGGAAAACCGGCGTCATCCAGCCGGCCACAGATTCTGGACCGGAGGTTATGGAGATGGTCCCTGGGCGGAATGGCGTGGTACCCCCCGTGAACAGGCATCGAATAGCCGGATCCCAAGCGATCGCTGTTCCAGTCGCCCTCATCGCTCTCAACCCGATACGCCGCAACATTCATGCCGTTCTCATAGCTGACGCCGTTGAATATGTAGAACTCGAACTCTGGACCCCACAGGGCTCTATCGGCGATTTGCTCGGTCCGCATGAAGTCTTCGGCCCTCCTGGCGATCGTGCGGGGATCGAAGGGAAAGAGCTGACGGGTATCGGCTTCGAGGGTCGTACAGATGAAACTCAGGGTCGGCAAATCCCAAAATGGATCGACGAAACCGGTCGCGAGGTCGGGCACCATCACCATGTCCCCGGAACTGACCGATTTGAAGCCGACGCTGGAGCCGTCGAAACCGATGCCCTCCTCCATCAATTCCTCACTGAACCCCGCTGCAGAGACCGTTACGTGATGCCACCGTCCCCACAGATCGCAAAACTTTAGATCGACCTGCTGGATGGAATTCGACCCGATAAACGCCACCGCTTCCTTGAAGTCATGGAACATAAACGCTCTCCCCCAATCCGACGCATCCTACCACCGGAATTGTCGAAAAAAACGGCGGCGGGTTACCCCGCCGCCGAAAAACCATCACTCACGAATCACCGATAACCGAAGATTACCGCATAGATAATCAGACCGATCAATGACAGCCCGATGGCCAAAGCCGTGAAACCAACGATCTTGGCAAATTTCTCAAGCTGAGGCGCGGCGGAACCCGCCACTCTCCAGGTATCAGGCTCTTTTTCGATCAACTCCATCAATTCCCTGTACTCCTCGGGCTTGTCGTGTTTCAACTCATCCAGGGGCACCCGACCGGTGAAAATAACAGGATCCATCGGGAATTTGTCCGGCCGGAAGTGGGTGTTGAAGAAGTGAATCGTAAAGATGAATCCGACCGCCAGCAGAGCCTCATCACTGTGGATGATCGTCGCAACGTTGACAGACTGGCCAGGCAAGAACCGAGTGAAGAACTCGGGGAACCACAACAGCAACCCTGTGGCGCCGATGATGTTGACACCCCAGAACACCGCGAAGTAGTCGAATTTCTCCCAGTAGGTGAAGCGTCCGTACTGCGGACGGGGACCCCTGCCGAGGAACCACATCATGCTCTGCCAGACCTGCTTGATGTCTGTAAAATTGAACATCATCGAGTTCTTGCCGAAGATGAATGAGAACCAACCCTTTCCTGATTCCCCCTTGTAACGAAACACTTCCTTGATGTGAACTGCGAACAAGGCGATCATCACCACAGCGGCGAACCGGTGCCAGAACCCCATCCCGTCGTATCCACCAAGGATCGGCGCGATAACGGTCGCCCAACCCATGTATGAGAACTTCAGCGTCATACCCGTCAGTGCCAGGGTGAAGAAGCTGACCAGCATCACGCCGTGCATCAGACGCTGCCGCCGGGTGAAGCGCCGGTAGAACTTCGTCGCCGTCTTCGCCTCTTCCTTGTGCGGTCCCCACTTGTCACGCGTGCGCCACAGGCGGAAGAGCCACATCAGGGTGTGGATCACAGCAAAGGTCAGAGTGCTGACAAGCAAAATCGTCATGAACCAGAAGGAATAGAACAGGAATGGGTACTTGTCCGGGTCATGGTGGGTAGCATGGGTCAGATAGCCGGCGAACTGACGGTGGGCCTTGGGATGGCACGTAGCACAAGTTTCGACGACGTTCTTGCGACTCAGCGTAGAGTCCGGATCGGAGACGGGAAGGATGTTGTGTGTACCGTGGCAGTCGTAACACTTGGCTGCCCCCTCCGACCCCAACTGCGTCACCTTGCCGTGATATGTGTCGAAGAAGCTCACCGCAAAGTCCTCATGGCAGTGGCCGCATTGGTCCATCATCGAAATCCGGAAACCCTTGGAATCGACCCGGCTGATGGTATGTGACGTGTGGCAATCCTCACAGACCGGGAGTTTTTCGGTCGTGACCACATTCCCCGGCCAGTGGATACTCTTCCGGAATTCCTCTTCGATACCCTTATGGCACTGGCCGCATGTGTCCGCAAGATTCTCCCTGCTGACTGAACTCGCGGGATCGGATGCCGGCAACGCCTTGTGGGTACTGTGGCAGTCGACACAGCTGGCCGAGACAACCAGCCCGCTTTCAAGCAGACCCTTACCGTGGGCACTGTGTTCGTAACTGCCGACGATGTCGGGAATCTCACTCTGCAGACGCTCAGAGGCCACTGCACCGGCTGCGTGGCATTCGCCGCACAATTCCGGAACGTTGCGCGCGAAGGTCCTCGCGGTGGGCATTCGGTGCGCCATCGTCTCGTGGTGTTCGTGGCAGGTCAGACAGACCGGCACGTCGGCATCGCCCTGGGCAGCCAACTGACCGTGCGTGCTCAGCTGATAGTCCTGGACCTGGGCCGCGTGGCAGATGGAACAATCGACCGACTCCGTGATCGGGGCACAGGCCCGCTCCTTATGCCTGGGATTGACCTGTGTATGACATTGCGCACACGCCGTTGTTCCGTGGCTTGCCATCTCGAACTGCTCTTCGTCGACATAGATCGAAATCGTCTGGCCATCCCGCTCCATCGTCAGATTCTCGTCCGCATGGCATTTGAGGCAGTTCTTGTTTGCCGCACCGCGGGCCTCCGCCGGTCGCCGCCTGATCTTGTGGGGCTGGTGGCATTCGGCACACGACGGCACCTTGTGGGGCTCCTCCTCCCAAAGTCGGCCCTCGATGACCTTCACGTGAACCTGTTCAATCCGGCCGTGACACTGCATGCAGGTCGCCGCCACATTGTCCCGGTTGATGCTGCTCTCGGGGTGATTGTGGTCAAGAATGAAGTGGGAGGTGTGGCACGAAGTGCACACCGCCGTCACGGTCAGACCCTGTTCGAAGAGGCCCCTGCCATGGACCGACATCGAGAAATTCTGCAGGATATGATCCTGAGGAATGTCCCTCTTTTCCATGACCTCCGAGCCCTCCTGGTGGCATCGGCCGCAGAGCATCGGGATGTTGACGACAGCCGTCGGCGACTCGGGGTCGGTATGGCGCTTGATTGCATGGTGCTGGTGGCAGGTCACACACGAGGGGGCCAGGGGATCACCTTTGACCGCAGCGCGTCCGTGCAGACTCTGCCGATGTTGATCGGTCTGGGTCGTGTGGCAGGTACCACAGGAATCCAATTGGGCGATCGGCTCAACAGGAGCATGCACATCATGTCCGAGGTGACAGTCCACACAGTGGGCCCCAGGCTCACCATCGGGCCCCTTTTCCCAGTGAGGGCTGCCCTTGATTTCCCGTGCCGCCCTCTTGTGGCACTGTACACACAGTCCCTGTTCGTGGTCTTTGTGCTGTTCGACCTTGAGCTGTACGATCGAATCGACATCGTGGGTTCCGTGGCAACGGGTGCAGGCTGCGGCGGGAGAACTGGGGTCCTTCGCCCACTTTCCATGAGGACCGGCGGCCATCTCTTCCATCACATCGTCATGGCACATTCCACAGGAAACCGCTTCCAGCTCTTCTCCATGTGGAAGCTCCGCTCCATCGAGTTCCATATGGCAATCGATACACCCAAAATCGGCGTGAACCGATTGAGAAAAGGCAGCCGAATCCACAAAGATCGATACAATGTGCCCACCGCGCTCACCGGTTGCATCCGGATCCTCATGGCACATCAAGCAGTCTTCGTTGGACTGCGCCCATACCGACGATCCTCCGAAAAGAACGCCGCCCGACACGCACAAGAGAACCACCATCACCCGGCCGAATGCCGCTGCCCTACTCCATTGAACCTCGGATCGTCGCATCAGAACTGACTCCATGCCAAAAAATTCACGTCGGCGTAAAGAAGTCGCCGGCCGCCGAGGGCTACTTTAACATGTGAAAACCTGCTCAAGCTCATTTATTTGCATTTTTTGAGACTATGGGTCAATAACAGACCGGCTCGGTATCATAATGGTCAATCTCGAGCTCATTTTGCTTGAGAGGTTGTGCAACAATTTGCCCGGTGCTAGGATCACGCCGTCGTCGAGCCCATTCGACGGCGGAATAAAAATCTGCCTCGCTTGAGCCGGAGGATTCATGGCCGCTTCATCTCACGACCGAAAGGCCCTTTTCGGGCGCCTCTTCAACTATGCCAACAACGGCATCACGATCGCAGGCATCGTTCTCACGACGCTTTCGGCCCTCTTGATCGTCACGTTCATGATCGTCGAATTGTCGGGCGGACTCAAACACAACCCCTATATGGGACTGTTTGCCTATGTGGCTCTTCCGGGCATCTTCGTTATCGGCCTCATTGAAATCCCGATCGGGATGTGGCGACGGCGGGGCAAACTCATCCGCCAAGGCGCCACCGAAAAGGAACTGTCAAGTTACCCCCGCCTGGATTTCAACGACCCCCGATTGCGTAGGATCGGCACACTGGTCCTCGGCCTGACAGTCGTCAACGCCGTGATTCTCGGATCCACCTCTTTCATGGCCGTCGAAAAGATGGAGAGCGTTGAATTCTGTGGAGAAACCTGCCACACGGTCATGCAACCTGAAAACACCGCCTATCAGAACTCACCGCACTCCCGTGTGGCGTGCGTTGAATGTCACATCGGACCCGGTGCATCGTGGTTCGTACGTTCCAAGATCGACGGGCTCCGTCAGGTCTGGCATACGGCCCTCGGGGACTACTCCAGGCCGATCCACACGCCACTGAAAAACCTTCGGCCGGCGCGAGAAACCTGTGAACACTGCCATTGGCCTACCAAACATCATGGGGACAAGCTGCGGACTTTTAACCGATATGACACCGACGAAGGAAATACACCCAATTACACGACGCTCCTCCTGAAGACCGGAGGCGGTCGCCTGTCCACCGGACAATACGGCGGCATCCACTGGTGGCATATCTATTCCGACAACAAGATTCGATTTGTCACCGGAGATGAAAGAAAAGAGGAAATTCTCTGGGTAGAGTTGACCATGCCATCCGGGGAGGTCCGCACCTACGCCCGCGACGGCGAGGAGATTCCTGATCAGACCACGCTCGAAAAACAAGCGCGCGTCATGGACTGCATGGACTGTCACAACCGTCCAACCCACCTCTTCCAGACCCCGGCAAAGGCCTTGGACGCGGAATTGGACGCCTACCCTCTGTTCAGGGAACTCCCCTATTTCAAGAAAACCGCCCTCGCCGCCTTGACGGCCGGCTACGCGACTCGGGATGAAGGCATGGCCGCCGTCTCGGCAGCGTTAACCGATTTCTACAAGGCCGACTATCCAGATCTGTGGGATGCTGATCAAGAATTGATCATGCAGGCGGCGGAGGCAGCTTCCCAGGCCTATGGACGGAACACGTTCCCCGAGATGGACACCGACTGGCAATCGCACCCAAACCACATCGGCCACGACGATTTTGACGGTTGTATGCGCTGCCACGACGGGGAACTGATGACGTCCGATGAAGAGCACTACATTCCGATGGACTGTGACACCTGCCACGTCTTTCGCACCCACGAGAGCCCGGCGCCGCTGGATCTCGAGGCGGCCCTGAACGGTTGATTCCGGCCCGGCCTTGAGGCCGTGTTATCCTGATACTCATAACAACGGCTTGACGGCCGAGTAGACCTGAAGAGTGCACCGGAGATTGCCGATGGAGTGGCTTGACCAAAACCTCGACGCCTATCGGATCCTCGCCGAGATCCTCAACGATTTGAGAGTCGACCTGAGGCAGGAGTTGGAGAAGATCCACGGCGCCGAGTGGTTCAAAACCGGCCTGCCGGCCGGAGTGTTCGATCGCCTGGTGTCCAGTAAAGAGGGCGCAACGGCGATCGACTGGTACGAGACCGAATACCAGCAAATCATGGACTTCGCCGTCTTCCCTGATTTCTACGAGATCATCGATCAAAACCGCGAACACTTTTCGGCCCTCCTGGAGGTTGTGCCGTCCCCTGCCCTGTTCCAAGCACGTTTCCTCGAGCTGGAGGTCCTGAGGTCCAAGGTCGGGCGAGCGCGGCCGGTCAGCGAGGCGGAGCTCTCTTTCCTGATGACCTTCCACAGGCGATTCCGCAAATATCTTGAGATCCAACGGAGCACGGCCTCCAAGGCCGCGCCTGTCGCTCACGAAGTCGAGGAAGTATCAATCGAGCCTGACGAACCGGTGGCCGATCACGCCCCCCCACTCCCGAAAGCCGAGGCCGGCAAGCCGAGCCCGCAGGTCACGCCCCCCCCCAACACCGCGCCACCTCAACGCCCCGCAACGACCGGAAACCGCTTGGATTCCGAAAAATCCGAAACAGCCGACGACTCGCCATCGGTTTCCAACGGAGCCGAGGAACCCAGGGTCGTCACAGGTTCTCTCAGCCAAATCGTCGATTCGGGCGACTCCACCGCCATTCTCAGGCAGCTGTTCAAGGAAGTGACCGCCCTGGCGGAGAGCCTCTGGTCCTCGGATGTCCCGCCTCCACAAACCGTATGGAAGGCGGTCCGGGTCTCTCCCTGGTACCAGGAGAATTTCTCCGGACTGGGATTGAAACCCCTGTCAGATTTCTTCGAGGTCATCTCGCATGTCGAGGAGAAATTGGGTACCGGCCTTGCAAAACACGACCTCCAGAAGATGCTGGAAGACGCCAATTTTGCCCATATCCTGCTGGCCTTGAGGGACATGTTTCAGAAGAACAGAATCTAGTAGACCTAGGAAGAGCGGTTCTCACTGGCGATCTGCACCAAAACCTTGGGCCCTGGTTTGCCCACGTAGCATCCTCCGGATGCGGAGCCTGTCGGCTCCACCGGCCTTCGGCCGGGCGTCGGTTCCTACTCTCAAAAAGCCTCCTCTCGGAGCCGTAGGCGAAGAGCCGCAAGCCGCGAAGCGGTGCCAGCGAACAACCTTCGGGTATGCCTGCGTTTTTTTCGAGAACCAGAACCCAAGTTTTTGGCACATCTCATCCAGCGGAACCACTCATCCCAGGTCTGAGCTGAATGAAGCGACTCGGAATGATATCTCGCAAAAGCTAAGCTGAAAGCTGATAGCTGACAGCTTCCTCACGACGGAGGGAACTGCGAGCGGTATGCGCCATAGCGACGGAGAATCCTCCGCGTATAGCCGACTGCCCGCCGGCACCGGCAAACGCCGGAAGGGTACTCCCGCCCCACCTCGGGATCGTCGAGGATCAACAGAGCCGTTTCGACGTTGCCGGCCCATCGGTTGGAATCGAGGCCCATCTGAACCGCCAACCGCCGAGCGTCGAACACGTGGCCGGGGCCGACATTGTAGCCGGCGATCGCCATCGCAACCCGGTCCGACATTTCCATCTCCGGCAGCATGTCCATCAACCGCCGGAGGTAGCGGGCCCCGGCTTCTGCAGCCTCTCTTGGATGATGGGGGTCGTCAACGCCCAGCTCCCTCCAGGTGAAGGGCATGAACTGAAACAGGCCGGCCGATCCTCCCGGACCAACGGCATCGGGATTGAACCGACTCTCCTCGTACATCAACGAGGCCAACAGTCGCCAATCGATCCCGTGGGTCCGTCCTGCCCACCCAAGAACTTCGTCGAAAGGAGATAATGCCCCGGGAGGGACGGTCGGGAGATTGGCCGGCACGAAGCCCGACCAATTCCCAAAGTGGTTCCTCTCCAGTTGACGGATCAGACCGCTTTTCCGGGAGCGACTGAGGAAGCGGTCAACTCGCTTCGAAAGATCGTACGCGCCCGGGCTGACGACCCACACCAGGGGCACGTCCGGCAGCACAGTCACACCTCCGACAAGTCCCGGTCTGTCTGCCAGCTCCAGCAAGGCCGTGTCCGCGTCAACGACCGCCGCATAGGCCTCGCCGCGGCTTACTGCCACCAGAGAACTCAGCGCATCACCTCCGGGATGCCCCTCCTCGAGGGCCATCGGAGGTGCGATCGGAACCTCACGGCACCACGTAGAGACCGAGGTCGAGGCGATGATCGGAAGGCCCGCCAGTTCCTCAACTCCTGAGAGCGGGACCGTCCTTGCGGCCACGACCGCAACCAGGTCGACATGCCGGTAGGGAACGCTCCCCCACACCCCGCCGGCCCCCTCGAGAGGCAGCGGTTCATGAAGGGCCGCGACATCGCCAAATCCGGCCTCCAACCATGCCAGCGGCTCAACCCCCGGGGGCGGCAGGGCCAGTTCAAGCCGAACTCCCAAATCCCTGGCGAAGGCCGAAACCAGATCGTATTCGAAGCCCTTGAGACCACCACGTTCGACCGTCACCGTGACCGGAGAGTTTCGTGTCACCAGTCGCAATACCCGGCGCCGTTGGATATCCCTCAGATCCCTGCACTCCGGTTCCGCCTGGGAACGATCAAGCACCTCTGATGCGAAGAGAAAGTCGTCGATCGCCCTCAGCAGTTGTGGGCTGGTCCGTCGCACCGCCCACACCAGGGATCGTCTTTCGGCCAAACGTCCCACGACCCTCAGCTCCGAACCTCTTCGCCTGACACTCTCCACCAATGCGGAGTCGGCCACCGTCACGCCATAACGCCCGGTAGCCACCCGTTCGAGGATCTGTTCCCACGGTATCTCCTCGGGGACCGGCTCGACCTGGGTCAAACCTCCGTCCCCCGACCCGACGATCTTGCGATGCAACGACGCCGGAAGCGCAACGACCGCGTCCCCGAGATCTTCCATCGTCGCGATCGGCCCGTCCTGAGTGGCGACGACCTGGTCGATCACCCAGTCCACCGTTGCGGTCGATCTCACACCGTCGACACCCTCGAGGTCTCTCGGCGAAAACCGCGCCAGAGCGATGTCTCCCCGTCCCTCGAGAAGCCACGGCAGGACCAGGTCATGCCGATCGGCCGGAACCCACTCCAGACTGACCCCGAGGCGGGCCGCCAGATTCTCCAGGAGATCTTGCTGGTCGACGCCGCCCTGCCCCCGAGCCACCGGCCACTGGCCAAAACCCGGCCTGACGATCACACGAAGCGAACCGTTCTCGGCAATCTCAGGCAAATCTCCAGGTCGAAAACGTGGACCGCAGCCTGCGGCAAGGGCCAGGATGGCGGTCATAACACAGAGTGCCGCCACGATGGTGCGGAGCCGCACCGTCATTGGACCTGGCCGAACCTGATGACCAGATAGACCGCTCGGAATCGATCGGACATGGTTTGATTCTACCGAACCCGGAAAAGCCGGGATGCGGGGCCTCAGGGTTCAGGGTCCCCAGGGCACCCTCCACCTGGTCGGTCCTTAACGTTTCGCGGATTGCAGGGGGTTACCATTCACGTTAGAATTCCAGAGTGGACTACCAACGAACACGAGAGGTTCTCGAGGCCTTCGAACGTCAAGGCGTTCAATACGTAATCTTTGGAAACGGAACGGCTTGACTTTGACGGTCTTGAGGTTACAGTCGTCACGCCGAGGATGTTGTACTGGATGAAGAGGTCGACGGTTCGGCCTCAAGACTGGGGCGACGCGGAACGGCTTCGCCTTCGGTTCAATCTCAAGGAGGAATGATGCCTGTCAGGAAATTCCACGATGTCAGCGAAATGGAGGGCAACACTTGGCGAGAGCCCGGTGACCCAGCCCTGTTCCGCTCCATCGAGAGAACCTGGGAATTTGCTGATCGAACGACCCGCCCTTATTTCCCTCCAGGGGTTTACAAGCATCGTTCAATCGAAGATGCATGTAAACTGAGAGAGACGTGGGCACAGGCTAATATCGATGCCTTCCACGAACGGAGACAAACGCGCCGGTAGCCTAATGGATAAGGCTCCTGACTTCGGATCAGGCGATTGGGGGTTCGAGTCCCTTCCGGCGCGCCATTCATTCCAAAGGACTTACGCCATTCTTCGGGGTGGCGTTTTTTTGTTGAGTCTCCACCGAGTCTCCAAGCGTCCCCAAAAACCACCCCCAGAGCGTCCCCAAGGTCTTTTTTATACGTGGCAGGTTCAGGGTTGCAGAAAAAATTCATACAGGGGGACCACGTGACAATGATTGAGACTGAAAACGTGCCAATGAGTGACCCAAACGCCGACCAGTATCCCGGCTATGACCTTGCGGTTGCTGAGATCCAAAAGGCCGCTGATCAAGGGGCAGACATAACAGACGCGTTTATGACCATCGAAAATGGAAAGGTCCGGGGTGTTGGTGGGTGGGTTCTGGCGATTGACCCGTAACCCATTTGGGGTGTCTTCCTTTGTTCAGAACGACCGATCATCTTTACCGGATTTTGAACACCCCGCAGAACCTTGAAACTCATTGATGTAGAATCGTCTTGTTGTAGATTCGCATTACACCAGGGGGGCAAAGATGAATCGCAATATTGCAGTGTTGTTGGGGTTGCTGATCATTTTGGCTCTGCCTGTCAATGCGCAAATTACAGAGATTATCGACATTACCGGGGATGGCCAAGGTAATGCGGTTAACGGCCCACCAGGAATTGCAGCGGACGGTTCAGGCAACGTCTACGTGACCGGGTTTAACAGCGTCAACGCCTTCAAGATAACCCCAGACGGGGTGATCACCGAGATTATCGACAGTACCGGGGATGGCCAGGGTAATACGCTTGACGGACCGTATGGAATAGCCGTGGACGGTTCAGGCAACGTCTACGTGGCGGGGAACTTCAGCTCCAACGCTTTCAAGGTAACCCCAGATGGAGTGATCACCGAGATTATCGATAGTACCGGGGATGGCCAGGGTAATACGCTTGACGGACCGTATGGAATAGCCGTGGACGGTTCAGGCAACGTCTACGTG